>JACQXA010000002.1 GCA_016208975.1 Nitrospinota bacterium | reverse complement strand
GTCACCCCGGCCAAGCGAAGCGCGAGCCGGGGCCGCGACCTTATATGTATTTGAAAAGAGGCCCTGATCCCGGGTCTCCGCTTGCGCTACGCCCGGGACGACATCGCTGAAACGGCGCTAAACTATTTGGGCAACAGCCCGTCAAGACATGCCTCCGGCATCCTGCCTGTCAAGGCGCAGGCTTAACTGCCTGAATAAACGGGGCTTAGTAGGGACGCACCCAGAGGGCGTCCAGCTCCGTTGTAAGTGTGCGGGAGAACATCTCCAGACTCACGATGAACTGGCCTGTCTTCTCGTTGCTCCGCTGGAAAAAACCCAGCGCCCCGCGCAGGGGGCCTTTTATCACTTCCACCCTGTCGTTGGGGGCGAACCTGCGATATTCCACAGCGTGCACCGGCTGGGTAGAAAGCCCCATTTTCTCCAGGGTTTCTATTTCCTCCAGCGGTATCACCGCCGGGGCCCCTTTGTGCCGCACAAACCCCAAAACCCCGTTCACCGAATAAAACGACATGGTGTTCATGGCTTTAAAATTCGTGAGGGCGAAAATGTACATCCCCAGCAGGGGTTTCATGAATGTTTCCAGCCGCTTGCCCCCTTTGCGCCAAAGGGTTTGGCTGGGTACGCGGGTTGGCACGCCGAACTTTTCGTCCAGAATCCGCGCGACTTTATATTCGCTCTGATGCCGGACATACAGGGCGTACCATTGTGGCTCTTGTACATCAACCACTTCGGGGTTGCTCACGCAATGAGTCATATCTATACTCATAGCTTGAGCATTCTATTGGCCTTCACCCCGCCAGTCAAGCCTAAAATGCTATATTTTAAAGGCCACCCATGGGCCGCCCTCCTTTGGGATTGTTAAACGGCCGTAAAACGTGATCCCGGATAGCCGATTCCAGCGGCTCCGGGATGACATGGCGCGTTAAAGAAAATCAACGATATGGGTCATATTATTAATATCCCCCGGATAATATTCCGTGGTATAAAACCCCTATTCTTATTTAACCGTGATGGAGGGGGAAAACAATGCGGTTAGCCACGTTCAACGTAGAGAACATGTTCGAGCGGCCAAAGGCCATGAATCTTGAAAGCTGGGAAGACGGCAGGGGGGCGTTGGAGGATTGCCACCGGTTGAACCAGCTTATCGCCAGGGCAAGCTATTCGGAAAACGACAAATCGGAAATGCTGGAAATCATGGGGCGCAACCGGGGGCTTACCGCCAACGGCGTTAGCAGGTTCATCCGGCTGAGGGACATCCGGGGCAAGTTCCTGAAGAAACCGAGGAACGGCCACCCGGAAATAGCGGCCAATGGCAGGGCGGACTGGATAGGCTGGTTCGAGCTGGAGAAAGAGGACATAGAAGAGACCGCCACCGAGGTTTTTGAAGGGGAGATGGAGGTTTAACGGAAAAGGGATGATATAATCGCTATAACCATATTGGAAACCGGTTATGATCTATTCCATAGTTTACGAACGAGTGAATGATCCCTCCCTTCCGCCCGGCTATTACTACGCCCATATTCCGGCCCTTGACCTGACCACGCACGGCCTGGGGATAGAAGGCGCAAAGGCCGCCGCCTCCGATCTGTTGAAACTTTGGATTGAAGAGAAACGCGCCAACGGGGAAACCGTGCCGGTGGAAACGGAGGCGTTCTTCTCGAAAATCGAAATAGACGATGCCATTTTCAGCGCGTGAAATAATAGCCAAACTCGAACGCGCCGGTTTCATGAGAAAAAGACAATCTGGCTCCCACATCATCTTTCGCCATCCTGATGGAAGGCAGACATATGTGGCCATGCATCCCGGCGACGTTCCAACCGGCACGTTCAGAAGCATACTTAAACAGGCGGGGATGACACTGGATGAGTTTAAGAAGGTTTGAGCAAAATGGAAATGAAAGGTGAAAAATAATGCCTACTGAAAACAATGAGGATATTGACAGCGCCCCGCTAAAACCGCTTCTGCATAACGGGCTGGATTTGACCGACGTAACGAGCCTGCCCTGCTTTACCGGCGATGGGCGGGAGGGCACCCACGGGAACGGGACCAAAAGCGGGAAACTGGATTACATCCTCATGTCCCCGGAGCTGGCGGCGCTGGCCAAATCGGCGGGGGTTGAACGGCGCGGCGTTTGGGGCGGGAAAAACGGGACTCTGTTCGAGCATTTCCCGGAGATAAAGACCGAAAAAGACGCCGCCTCGGACCATGCCGCTTTGTGGGTGGAGTTGAATATTTGATTGCATGGTGGCAGGGGCGGTTGGTTGGTGATCTGTAGGGGCGGTTCACGAACCGCCCTGTTTTGAATCAGGAGATGACATAGCGATCAGGAGGGGCGGTTCACGAACCGCCCCTACGCGGATTTCATCAGGACATCCACTATCCTGTCCGCGGCGGCGCCGTCGCCATAATAGGCGGGGGCGGTGGCGGGGCGATGGCCGGATTTGATCCTGCTCCAGGCTGATATTATTTTTTGCGTGTCCGCCCCGGCCAGGGTGTTCCAGCCGGACTCCACCGTTTCCACCCATTCGGTTTCGTCCCGGGCGGTGACGCAGGGGACGCCGTAGAAGAAAGCCTCTTTCTGCACCCCGCCGGAATCGGTGATTATGGCCATGGCGGACTGCTCCAGCCACACCATGTCCAGAAACGGCAAAGGCTCCGTAACCTTCACACCGGCCAGGGTTTTTAAACCGCCCGCCAGCTCCAACGCTTTCACCGTCCGGGGATGAAGGGGCAATATCACCGGCGTTTCCCGGGCTATTTGGGCCAACGCTTTCACTATGCCGCCTAGCCGGGCCGGGTCGCCGGTATTCTCGGCCCTATGGATGGTGGCAAGGACGTAAGCGCCTTGCGTCACGCCCAGCCGCTCCAGGGCCATGCTTTCGGCCCGGGCCTTGTCCCTATAAAAAATGGACACGTCGAACATCACATCACCCACGTCCATCACGCCTTTTGTGATCCCCTCGGAGGCCAGGTTTTTCACGGCCGTGGGCGTTGGGCAGAACAACAGGGAGGATAAATGATCCGCCATCACCCGGTTTATTTCCTCGGGCATCCGGCGGTTGTAGGAGCGCAGGCCCGCTTCCACGTGGGCCACTGGGATATCCAGTTTGGCCGCTGACAGCGCGCCCGCCAGGGTGCTGTCCGTATCGCCATAAACCAATACCCAATCGGGCTGTTCTTCCATAAGTATCTTCTCGATGCCCTCAAGCATCCGTCCCGTGTTCTGGCCGTGGGTTCCGCCGCCCACCCCCAGGTTGTACAGGGGATGCGGTATGGAAAGTTCGTCGAAGAAAACCTGCGACATGTTATGGTCGTAATGCTGGCCGGTGTGGATGATTATCTCGCTGATGGAATCCGGCGCGGAACCCGCCTGGCGGAGAATGGCGCGGGACACCGCCGCCGCCTTGATGAACTGCGGCCGGGCCCCAACGATGGTGGCTATCTTCATTTAGCCCTGGCGGGCAATACGCCCCCTTTGCCTTTAACATACCTGGCGCCGCAACCTTCGCAGGCGCCTTTGCCGGTCCTGGCGATTTTTATCTTCAATCCGCAATGGCACCGCCATCCGGCCACCCGGGCGGGGTTGCCCACCACCAGGGCGTGGGCGGGCACGTCGTTTATCACCACGGCCCCGGCCCCCACGAAAGCGTATTCGCCGATGGTGAGCCCCTCGCCGCAGACTATGGTGGAATTGGCGCCGAGGGTGACCCCTTTTTTCACGACGGTTTTTTGATATTGCCCGCGCCGGTTCACGCCGCTCCGCGGGGTGTTCACGTTGGTGAACACCATGGAGGGGCCGCAGAAAACGTCGTCTTCCAGATCCACCCCTTCATATACCGACACGTTGTTCTGAATCTTCACGTTGGCGCCGATGGTTACGCCCCCGGCGATGAAGACGTTCTGCCCGATGTTGCAGTTATCCCCCAGCTTCGCCCCGGCCATCACATGGGAAAAATGCCATATCTTCGAACCTTTTCCGATTTTGCAAGGCTCGTCCACCAGCGCCGTGGGATGGGCGTAATATTCCTTCGCGGGCGACTGCTCCACCGCCGGGCCGGATTTCACCAGCGTCTGGGACTCCAGCGACTGCTGGCAGGCGGTGAGTATTTTCAACGTCGCCAGCCCCTCACGCCCGTCGGTGATGGGTTTTTTGCGGGTGGCGATGGCCTCCATGAACGCCCGGCACTCCTGCTTGAGCGGCTCTTCGGAGCCGAAGGGGGCGGAAACCGCGTCTTTCTTCGACGGCACCGGAATAGTGTCTTTCCATTCTATTTCGTGGGGATATACCAACAGCTTGTCTTTCTCCTCCACGTCGTTGAACACCAGCATCTTTTTGGAGCCAACCACCACAAGCCTCTGCTCTTTGAACGGGTGGAGCCACGAGACGTAAATGTGCGCGCGCACGCCGCTTTCATACTCGAACACGCTAAGGGTGGTGTCGGCTATCTTTTCATGCAGGAAATAGCCGCCGGAGGAATAGATCCGCGAAGGGGTTTCCTTCACGAGGGACTGGATGAGCGACACATCGTGGGGCGCGAAACTCCAGAGGATGTTTTCCTCGCGGCGGATCTTGCCCAGGCTCATGCGGTTGGAATATATGGTCTGGATGCGGCCCAGCCCGCCGGAAGCGATTATCTCTTTCATCTTCACCACCGCCGGGTGGTAGTGGAGTATGTGCCCCACCATAAGGATGCGTTTGTGTTTTTCGGCCAGGGCCACCAATTCCTCGGCGTGGGCAACTTTGAGCGACAGGGGTTTTTCCACGTAAAGGTCTTTGCCCGCCGCAAGCGCCATTTTGCCCAGCGAATAATGGGTTTCCGCCGGGGTGGCCAGCATCACCCCTTTTATGGCCGGGTTGGCCAGGGTTTGCTGGTAATCGTCGCAAAGGAGCGCGTCGTATTTCCCCTTGAACTGCGCCAGGCTGTCGCCAGCGGTGTCGCAGATTGTGTTCAACGCGCCCAGCTCGCCCAGGTTGCGGGCCAGATTTTTTCCCCAATAGCCACAGCCTACCAGCGCAATGTTCTTTCCGCCCACTTTTAAAACCCTCCTATCGAAAATGGGTAGTGTCCCGGTTTGAAAGTACAGGGGAGATTCTTCACTTACGCTCAGAATGACAATATAAAAGCCGTTGATAACATTGTCATCCTGAGCGAAGCGCAAGCGAAGTGAAGGATCTGTCTATTATTTGAGATTCAAACTGGGACACCACCCTAAAATGAGGTCATCAGGTTATCCGTTAACCGCGTTAAATCGGGAACTTCCCGGGCCGGGCGCTTTTATACAGCGCCCACGAAACCATCCGCCACCACAACGCCCGCCACAGGCTGGCCTTTTCCGGCGGGCGTTTTTTAAGCCCGCTCACGAGGACCATCCCCCGGGAGAACGCCGGTTGTCCATCCTCGTAGTGGTAAACAAGCCCGTCGGTCTTGAATATCTCCACCAGCGTAAACCAGTCTTTAAGGTGTTGCGCGGCCATGCATGCGCCGATGCCGTATTCCTCCAGCGGCGCGAAATCGTCCAGCAATATGGCGCCGCCGTCGTTCAACAGTCGCATGGCGCACGAAATATCGAACACCACGCTGAAAGCGTCGTGGCCGGCGTCTATGAATATCAGGTCGAACCGGCGGCCTTCTTCCACAAGCTTTGGCAAAAGCTCGGTGGTGCGGCCGGTGATCTGCTCCACCCGCTCCTGCAACGAAGGATCCACCCGGGAGGACCATACCTCCCGCCGGTTGGCGATTATCACCTTGTCCTCCCCATCCACGCGGATGGGCCAGTCTTGCCGCGCGTCGGGGCTTAATATGTCCAGCGTGGCGATTTTCAAATCAATGCCATATTCCGCCGCCGACCGGGACATGGTTAAACAGCCCAGGCCCCGGCCCGTGCCCACCTCCAGCGCGGTGGAGGGTTTCATGATGTTCACCAGACGGTCCAACACCAGGGCCCGCTCGAAGTTGGCGGGGCCGTATTTGCCATCGGGGCGTTTGCGCCACCCGGTAACCTCGCCCAGTTTCAATACGCCGGTTTTCAGCCCGTCGTTATGAAATTTTTCAAGCCAGCCTGGTACGCCTTTTAATTTGTTCAATAAATCAGACATGAAAGTTCCGTCTCACAATCGCTTTGATACATAAGGTTCGCCAAAACGCATCCATTTTACATAAAAAACGGCCCGGCCCCAGCCGTTCTTTGCGGCGGAGCGGATTATTACCGTTCCAAGACCCGGGCAAGCCCTTCGGCGGCGGATTTATGCTCCGGATAACCTTTCAGCGCCTTGCGGTAATATTCCTCCGCCAGGGCCGGGTTTTGCGCGGCCTCCATTATCTCGCCCATATGGAACCATGACGAGAAATGGATCCGCCGCTCCTCCCCCGCCCATCCCCGGGTTTGCGCGGCGGCCTGACGATACAACAGCTCCGCCTCCGCAAACCGGCCCATGCGTTGCAACGTGAGCGCCTTATGGTACAAAACTTTCGCCGAGGGCTCCAGGGCTCCGAGCATTTCGAGGGCGGAAACGTAATCCCCTTTTCTGAAAAGGTGGATGGCGGTCATATAACCGCTGTCGCCAAAGGCGGGGTCGTCCACACTTCTTCCGGCGGGGGCCAGATGGTGGATGGCCACGGCGGATGGGAACGAGGCGAACTTGAACCCAGCGTCGGCGGCCCGGTGGCAAAACTCCACATCGTCCCGCTGGTGGTTAAGCAGGTTCTCGTTGAACAACGTTGTGGCGAACACCCGGCGGCGGATCATCATCAGGCACCCGCTGATATACAGCCCCGGGCTTTGCTCGCCATATTCCAGCAGGCGCGGGGGGCATACGGGATCTGTCCGGCTGTGCCAGCACCAGTCGTACCACCGTTGCCCGTCCGGCCCAAGCACGCGGCACCCGGCGATGTCCCACGATTGGTCGGCCAGCGCGGGTTTTATATTCCCGCCCCAGCCGGGGGTGAATTCCACATCGTCGTCGGTAAGGACCACCACTTCGCCGCTGGCTGTCTTGATGCCCTTGTTGCGCATGGCGCAGATTGCGCCGGTTTGGGCCAGCAGGGGCTCGGCCAGTAAAATCACCTCATCTGGCAGGGGGCCAGGGGCTTTGCCCACGAGGATGATTTCATACGGCGGCAACTTCTGGCTGGTGATGGAGTTTATAAGGACCCGGAGCGGTTCCGGCCTTAAGCCGCCGGAAATAACCACGAAACTGATGGAGATCCCGGCTTTGTTCATCCGATAAAAAATCCCGTTAGATTCGGCTGATTTTAACATCCACGGCGGGATTGCCGGGCCGAAAAGTAAGTTATAATATGGCGCCACCTTTATCCGGTTCAACAATACAGGAGCGAATGTGAGCCAAACCCTGGCGCCGATGGAGCTTTTGGAGGAGATCCCCATAAAAGGGGCGCCCGATCCGGCCCGCATCCCCTTTCATTCAATCGTCGCCAGCGCCGGCGGCGGGTTCTACATATCCGACGAGTTCAACCACAGGATCATCGTACTTTCACCGGCTGGGGAATTCATCCGCTACATCGGGGAGAAGGGCGCAGGCCCCGGCCAGTTCTGGTATCCGCGCGGGCTTGCCATTGTCCAAAACGGCCCGGTAAGCGAGCTGGTGGTTTGTGACGGTTGGAACCATCGCATCCAGCGGTTCGATATGGACGGGAACTTTATTGCCGCGTCCGGCTCCATCGGCGATGGAGACGGCCAGTTTGACGAGCCGGTGGGCGTTATCGCCGATGGCTCCGCCATATGGGTCCTTGACCGGTGCAACCACCGGGTAAAGAAACACTCGCTGGACGGGAGGCTGATAACGCAGTTCGGCAAGAGGCTGGGCGTGGCGGATGAGGAGGCCATGAACGACCCGGCCGAAACGGTTTTGGGTAACGCGCCAGCGGTTCGCGGATTAAAGTTCCCCATGGGGTTTGCGCGGCTCTCCAGCGGCGATTTTGTGATTGCCGACACCGGCAACCGGCGCGTCATTAAATTCGGCCCGGATGGGACAGCCACGGGGCTTATAAAGCTGGATGTGAACGGCAAACCGCCTTATACCTATCCATTGGCGGTAGCGGCGCTGGGCGAGGATTTATTTTTGATCAAGAGCCTGAACTCCGCCTTCCGCGTGGCCGATACGTCCGGTATGTGGATTTCAGACGAGACCTGCCTGAACGGCGCCATCATCAACACCAGCGCCTTTTCCGCTTATAAGGGCGCCAATGGCGAAACACAGCTTGTTATCGCCGATGGGGAAAAGGGGATTATCCGGCGATACAGGCTTTCCATCACACCCGGGGCCAGCAGGAACCCCGCCCCGCAAGCCTTCCCCGGGGACGGCGAGTTCGCCGATACTCCCAACAACTGGACCGAGAGCGGGTGCGGGCGATGGTTGTCATATCTTGCGGCCAGCGCCAGCGGCGCCGAAACCCTTTCGAAGGCGAAGACGTTTTTGGCTACGGCCAAAAAGTCCGCCGTAGCCGCCGCCACAAAGCTGAACACCATCGAGGGGGAAATGTTCCAGGCCCTTGTGCGGCGTTACGATTTAATGGACGAGTGGCGGGCGGGCAAGAAGAAGGGGGGCGGTTCCGACGACCCGGCGAAACTGGCCAATTGGGAACGGGTGCAGTATAAGGCGTCCCAGCAAACGCGGATCGCCCTTCGCCACGCCCTGGCGGGGGATTTGAACGGGATATGCGATGTTCTCACGGGAAAGGATAGCGAGGCGCTTGCGCCTGAGCGGGCCGGGTTTTTGGAGCTGTTTAACAGCGAATACGCCCAGCGCCGGAAAGACTATACGGACGTGGCGCAATACCTGCGGGAGAGATTATCTTCACCCCAGAATGTGAACCCGCAGGCGGCCCTGCACGCTTTCGCCGTGATCTTGTTCCTGCGGGACCATATCAGCCTGATGTCGAAAGCCATCGGCAGGCTGGACGCCGCGTTTAAAGCGGATGGACTGGAAGATGAAAAAACCTTGCGCCCAAGGCTTGAGCCTTTCCGGCCAGACCAGACAGAGCTTGTGAACAAAGTGTTGACGCTTATCGCCCAGATAAGCGAGGAATGGGGCCATTACCAGACCGCCCGGATGGTTTACCGGCACGGGATTGAATCCGGGACATCCGGTGAACGGCATTGGTATGCCATTTCAATGTTCGACCTGATGTTCCGCCATGGCGAGGGGAACGAAGCCCTGGGGGCGGCGCTGGCGCCTGCCGTAAAAGAGGTCCAAGACCAGCTGAACGCCCGGGAACTTGTGAAGCGGCTTCAGATATGCGGGGCGATAGCCACAGCGGACGAGCTGATAAACAAGTTCGCCCCACAGGTTGCTTCCGACCCGGCGGCGAAAAAAGAGTGGGATAATCTGGGGCGCACGCAACGGGCGCTGATGGAAACGAAGGACCGCTCCGTAACGCTCTCCATCGGGCAGTCTGTGGCGGAAGCGTTAAAGAGCGCCGGTAAAGAACCGCCACCGGCGGGCGCGGGCCTGCGATATGTTACAAGCCTTTCGCTTGTTCATCCAGACACTGGAGCTCCTTTGCATCCTTATAAGGCGAAGATGGCGCCGGGATTCGGAATCCTTGTGGCGGATATAAATGGCGCGCTTTTCCTTATTGCGCCGGACAGGGCCGGTTTGAAACCGGTTTTCGCTGAGCCGGGATTCAGTATAGGCGACGTGGAGCTGGTCAACCAGCGTGAGGCGCTTCTAACCCTGGTCGCGGACAAGCCGCCATATAAAAGCGGAGGCGTAAGGTTGTTAAACCTGGAAACCGGCCATGCGCGGGATTATACCGGCGAAATAAAATGCCAGCTACCGGAAACGCCTTTCAGGCTAACCTCGAATAACTCCTCCGGATTTGTGATGACCGGATTAATGGGGGAAAAAAGCGGCGGGCAGAACGTATGGCTGGCGGACAGGGATTTCACGAAGAGCGAGCCGGTAGCCGCGCCAGACGGCCAGATAAGCGATATTTCACATCATGAGGGTGAGCTGGCGCTGACATACTGGATGGAAAACCTGATCCACAGCGTGAATTTAAAAACCGGCGACACCAGAATAATCCAATCGCGTCTCAGCGTAACCCCCTCTGGTGTGGCGCATGATGACAGCGGGTTGCTTTATGTAACTAACGCCAGGGGCATAGGCATGCAGGTGTACGGCCCCCACGGAGACCTGGTGTACCAGATAACATCGCTTAAGCAGGGCGCCACGGCAAAGCACATCCACTGCGGCTATCTGTCCGGAAAGCGGGGCTATACTTTCGCCGGTGGGGATTTGGCGCTGACCGACAGGAGCAACGCGCAGTTGCATATTTTTAAAACGGAGAGCTATGCGTAAATTGTCGCTTTCTTTCATCCGCCGTCCATGGAGGAAATAGCCTACTGGTTTGGCAAAAACGGGCTGGACTACACCCTGGCGGACGCATTGGTCATGCGCCGGCCCCTCTCTAACGAGGAGGACAGGTACATCCGAGGCGTGACGATAAGAGGATGGAAAAGGAGTCGCTAACATGGATAAATCGCAATAAGCATTGACGCGTCCTTTTTGGGATAGATATAATCGGCGCTGGTACGCTACTATTATACTTTTATTCATATTTATATGGAGGCGCCATGGAATGCTACAAGGGCGTATTAATTACGCCATCGTTTAAGCTCGTAAAGACCGCTGATCAGGCTATCACTGGGATGACGACAACCACAGTGACGTGGCAGGCCGCTGAAATAGACAATATGTCAAAGGCTGACCTAGCGAATAGCAGATATGTTATACCGTTTGATGGACTTTATTTCTTCAATGCAGAGTGGAAGATAGCGGCAAATCCTGTGCCTGGTGACGCATATGCTTTCATTCTTGTTAACGGCGTTATAAAGGGCCAAGGCAGGACAAATGTCCAGGCAGGCGCTACGCTTTCATACCCTATGGCATCAACGCTTGTTTCGTGCAACAAAGGGGATTTTATAACAATGCAGGTGTTCGCCAACCTTGCGGCAACGGTTTTACAAGACGCATCAACTACTTTCTTGGCTGGCTTCCAAGTTTCCTGAAATTGATCCAACGGCGCAACATGCTTTGTTCGCTTAGTTGTATTGATTTCATCAAGTATTTATCTGGCCAGTGTGTATAGCCATGAGCTTTCGATAAACCTGAATGCACTTGGTGCAAAAGGAAATGTAATGTATGTAACTCCCAAGCGCATTTTCGTGGGCGGCACGGGCCGTTCCGGCACATCCATAATGAATTACCTTATCGGAACGCACCCTGAGGTTTACGCCATTCCAACTGAAACGCGGTTCATCATAGACTCCCATGGACTGAAAGATCTGGTGGACGCGCTTACGGTTTCATACTCCTTCACAAGGGCAAGGGACGTAGCGCGGGAGTTCGACCACTTCCTGCGCCGCCAGCTTACGGACAGCTTTTCGGAGCGGTGGGGGGCGCATTGCGTGGAACAATATGTGGACCTGCCCGTTTATCTGCGGGAACTGGATGAATTTGTCTCCAAGTTTCGCGGTGCGCAGTTTGTCAGAAGTATTCCGCCATTGGGCGTTAATTTTTATCATCCATCGCAGAAGTCCTCCATTTTATGGACACTCCCCGCGTATTTCCCGGACAGGGGCGAATTAACCGCCCACGCCGCAAGGTTCGTGGATAACGTGTTTATGGCCGCCACGAAAAAGGCGGGGAAAAAGACCTGGTGCGAAAAGACGCCGCACAACATACTGGACATTGATTTTCTTTATGAACTTTTTCCGGACTGCGCTTTCATCCACATCAAGAGGGATCCGCGAGGCGTGGCCTATTCTCTTATGCGTATGCCATGGGCTCCGGACAAGGTGGAGGACGTTTGCGAATATATACTAAAGCCGGTTTACCGGCGGTGGTTCCATTTGCGCTCAAAGGTGGATTTGAAGTCGAACTATTACATGGAAATAAAGCTGGAGGAAATAGCTTCCGGCCGGGAGGCGTGGGATGAGTGGTTCGGCGTAATAGCCGAAGCTATCGGCGTGGATAAATCGGGGTATCCCTACCCTTCCGGCGGCGGAGTGAACTTATCCATTGATCAGGTGAACAATTGGGAAAACAGCCTGGAGCCCAAGGCGAGAAGCTACATGGAAAAAGAACTGGGCGAATACATAACCGCCATGGGCTATAGCTGAGGTTTGTTGATGGAAAGCGCCGCAATATGTTTTAACACGGGATGTATCACATAATAATCCTCGCCACAATCCGGCTCCTGTCTAACCCCTTCCGGCAAATGCCCCCTGGCCGCGTATTCCCTCAGCGCTTTCAACAATAAATCGGCCCGGATGGCCGGGTCGTAAAGTCGGTCTATATCAAGCCCCGCTGGCGGAAGCGGATATTCCGCCTTTAAAAGAACCGGGCCGGTGTCTATTTTCCGCTCCAGCAAAATGGCGCTGGCCCATACGCCGGTTCCCTTTAAAATACCGTAATAGACAGTGGTGCTCCCCCGCTCCTCCGGCAGGTTCCCCGAATGGACGTGCATGAACGGGGCTACAGACAACGCCTCATCACCCACTATCTGTCCGCCGTAACCCGCATATATGACAAGGGCTGGCCTTACGCGTTTAAGGAAATCCAGAATGGCGGGGTCATTGACGTTCCCGGCCACGGTTTCATGAATCCGCCAGCCCGCGTTCGCCGCCGTTTCCTCCAGCGGCACGGAAAGATCCGGAAGTGGCAGACCAGTCGGCGGCCCAGCCTGCGGCAAAGAGGGTGGAACTGTAACGGAGCTTTCGGCGCCATATACAAAGGCCCATTCCGGTTTCATCCCCGCGCGGGCCATGGCCTGGGCGTATGCCTGCGCCCTGACGGTCCTGCCGGCCAGAAAAACCACTCCCGGTAAATTCATAACGGTGTCCCATGACGGGCGCAGACAGCCAGCACACGCGCCCTTTCTTCCCTGATGACAGCCGCCACCCTGCCCTTAAGCTGATCCCCAATCCGCTCCCGGGCCGCGCACAGGATATCCACACATTTTAGCAATGCGTTCAGATACACCAGGCTTCCGGTAATTTCATGCGCGGCTATGAGAGTCTCCGCGAAACTTGCATAATTACCCAGCCCCATGAAGTCCTGAGTGTCCACCGGGCGCAGTTCGCCGTTATAGGCCGAATATATCCGCTTGGTCACTTCAAACCGCTTGACCAGGGTGGCCAGCTTTTCGCGCGCGGCCTCCGCCTCCTTGATGGAGCTTGAGCCCAGCCCCTTTTTAATGCCCCCGAAAATGTCTCCGGCGGATGGGGACTGCCCCGGTGAAACGCCGCCAAGATATTCCAGGGCGTTATCCCTGTCCTTGAACCAGTCATGGAGAAAGCCGATCCCCAGGAAAGGGGAATAGGAATACTGCATCTTTGTTTCGGGCATGCCGCCCGTGGAATAAATGTACGGCATTTACATCACGCCAGCCTTGGCCAGAATAAGCGCGGCGTCATCACGATAAGAGGTTTTATCCGCGCTATTGTCTATCCGGAGATCCGCCGCGGCGGGGGGAGTGAAAGGTATGTCCACCCCCACCACGTTTTTTATCTCGCCCCGCATGGCCGGGGCATAAAGGCCCTTGGTGTCCCGCTGAAGGATGACCGGAAAGGGGGTGTCAACAAACACCTCGAAATATGAAGAATAACCGGCGCGGTTCTTTTTTCTTCTATCCTCAAAGATGGACAGGATGCAACACACGACGTTAATCCCCTGCCTGTCGAGCCAGGCGCAAAGGGCCGCCACGCGGTTTGAGTTTCTTTCGCGCCCCTCCACAGAATAATCCGCCTCGCCCCGGGCGCCGAAAACCTCCCTTATCTCGTCACCGTCAACAAGCGCGGTGTTGGGCGCCTTTTCCTTCCACAAGGAATATACCTCACGCCCGATGGAGGTTTTACCCGACCCCGAAAGGCCCACTATCCATATAACCATTCTTCCGCCTGTCTATTTTTCCGCGCCGGTTATCTTCCTGTGATTTCTTATGGCCATCGCGGCGACATCCGAAGAAAAACCATAATGGGGCGCAAAGAACCTGTCCCGAAGCGCCGCGCTGGTCTTGGCCTGTCCGCTCCAGAGCGTTTTATTTTGCAGGGCGGTTCTTATTTTATCCGCTTCACCGGCTCCGTAATGGGGGAACCATCGCCGAAGCTCGACGCTGGATGATTCGCCGGTGATATTTTCGTTGCCAGCCGCCGCGGCCACATCGAGAAGAACAAGATTTTTGCCGGTATATATGGCGCCGAAGGAGGAGCCGCCGTAATCGGCGATAACGTAATCCGCTATGGAGAACAAGTTGCTGTTGTCGAAGCTTCCGGAAAAGTAATTGTTAAGACCGGCTTCCTCAAGCGCGGCGATGGACGCCGGGTCGCTAACGGCGGTAAGCGGGTGGAGTTTTATCGCCACATTGTATTCTCCGGACAATTCACCGATCGCTTTTGCGAATTCCCTTACGGAACACAAGGCTCCGTGGGTGGGAAGCCACACTATTGTTTCGCGCGCCGGGTCCAGTCCCATGCTTTTCAGCGCCGCCGCCCTGTCCGGGGGATTATTGAAGAAATTGTCGAACCTGGGGTATCCCACGGACACTTTTTTGGCGTTCGTGAACGGCAACAAGTTGTTCAGGTGATAAGGGCCGAAACAAAGGATGATGTTGTAATGATAATTATCGTCCGAAAACAGCCATGCGTCTTTACCGATGCTGTACATCAGGCGAATCTGGGTTACGGCCAGCCGGAAGAGGGCCGGCGCCCCATCCGGCGCCGTTCCCGCGGAGCCGTAATGCACGCCCACCGCCGCGTCATAAACACGCCCTTCGGAAAGCGCCAGCGCGGCCGGGACGGCGTTGCACCCCAGCCCTTGCGCGAATGATTCCATCTCCCGGCGCTCGGCTTCATTGGCCGCAACGTACACAATGTCATATTCCGCAGGCGCAAGCTTGCGCATGATGGGGCCATAGTGGTTGATCAGCTCGGTGTTGTGCATGGCGAACGCCACCCGGTTTACATTCGGCATGGCGGGTCTGGCGCGCGTCTGCTGAATGACGGGGGCCGTGGATTTTATCCATTCAGGCCGCAGGGGCCATTCCAGCGAAAAACCGGGCTCAGCCATTGCGCCTCATTATGAACAGTTCCCGGTTCGACTGCGGGAACCGGCGCGAGCCGCTCCAGCTGAACAAATCACGGTTTTCCTCGAGATCCCTGTAAAACACCCCGTTCCCATAATCGGCGCAGTGCCCCTCGAAAACCAGCGCGCCACCCGGGACAAGCAGTGACCACAACCGCTTCATGTAGTCCCGCAAGACCGGGCTGTGCCCTCCATCATCGGTGTGATGGGAGGCGAAGCTGAAAACCACATCGTAGCGGCAATCCGGCTCCCAGCCGGTCACGTCCGTGGCGAAGAACCGCATTTTCCCGGTGAGGCCGAGGTAACCGGCGACTATCTCGCCGATTTTTACCATATACGGATTGTGCTCCACACAGTCGGCGCGGCAACCATTCATCAGCGCGGTGTAAATTGACATGAAACCGCAACTGGCCCCTATGTCCAGCACGCGATGATGCGGCGACACCATGCCGCCGAGACCATATTCCCGGTATCTTGTCTCCGTGTCCCTGGCGCCGAATATTCCCAGCGTTGCGAAGGCCTGATACGGCTGGCCGAAAAAATATTTGTATTTTCCATACTCCTCATTCTGGAGGCGCACCTGGTTCTCCACATCTTTGATCATGGCCAAGTACGGTGTGGAGTATGGTTTATACCCGTCAACGCCATCTGGAAGAAGCGCTTTATACGCCCGGTACTTGGCCGTGTTTGAAAGATCCACCAGCTCGGCCGCCATTTTCATAAGCGCCGCCGCGTGTTCCACAAGATCACCCTGTGTGGCGGCCCCATGCGCGTCAAGGGCTTCCCGCGCCCCGGTGATGGCGCTTTCAATCGTACCGATCATCTTGTTAAACATTTCGTGTGTCACCAGCGCCAGTCATGGCTGAATGTGTCTGCGCCAGCGAGTTTCTTCTCGTAGGCGATGATATCGCCGACGCTGTCCACCTCCAGCCACCGGCCCCGCACCGCCACGGTTTCCACCGGGATTCCCAGCCTGAGAAGATGGCTTAAAAGCGATGTCATGTCCATTTTCCCGCGGCGGTCTTCCGGCAGGGCCGCTAAAGCGCCCGAAACCCCGCGCCATCCGGCTGGCGTAAATTTCAGAAGGCCCATGTATTGCCCCTCTATTTGTTCAAGGCTGGCCGGTTTACCGCCGATCTCCCGCAGGCGGCCGCCCTCTTCCCTGAAGGTTTCCGCGTCCTCCAGCGGATCTGGGAACCTTATCCCCCACAGTTCCAGCCATTGGGTGTCGTATGTGACGCATACATCCCCCTCCGCCGCAATCAGCGTTTTTATGACGGAGGGATGATATACGATATCCGAATAACTGACCACGCACCCATCCCCCGATAAAACGGAGCTCGCGGTTACAAGACTGCTGACCATGTTCGTTTCCGCCCAGCGGGGATTGTGATAAAAACCAACACTATCCCCCGCGTATGCCTCCAGCTTTTCCCGCTTGTAACCGGTCACAATTGATATCTTCCCGATTCCGGCTTCCCTCAGGGCGGCCATTTGCCATTGAAGCATCGGCTTGCCGCCGATGGAGGCCAGGCATTTGGGCGTGTCCACGGTGACTTCCCCCATTCGGGAGCCCCTGCCAGCGGCCAGAATAACAGCGTTAAGCGTCCTTGTGTTCACGATAGGAACAGAGCCTGCAAACGTCCAATATCGCCCCTTGCGAAAGGGGATTCCCTTTCCGGGTGCCACATTGTGGCCATTAGCCTGTTATCCGGCGCATTGACCCCCTCCACAAAACCGTCGTCCGTGATAGCGAAAGGTTTCAGCGCCGGAGCGAGCCCATCGGCCCTCATCCCCCATCTGTGGAAAGAATTCACCGTGGCGCGCTCCTCTTTGCCTGTGTTGACGAAAGTCACCGCGTGGCGGGCGGACACGTGCGACCGGCCAGGACACTCCACAAGACTCCCGCCAAAATATATCTGGAAGAATTGCATCCCCCTGCACACGCCATAGACCGGATATTTATTTTCCAGCGCCAGCTCAAGAAGCCCCTTTTCAGTTACATCTCTGACCGATCGCCCTGTGTAATCCTCCCCGCCGGTGAATATGAAACCGTTAAGCCCCCATCTTTGGGCGTATTCCCGCGCGGTGGGGCCCACGTTCGGCACGGGCATCCACAACGCTTCCGGCAGGGCCGCGCCGATAAACCCCGCCCAATCGCGGCTTATGGCGTCCCTCGTATCACCGCTTGCCGCGTGGCGGGTCTCCCGTGTTGTAACGCCTATCCTAAGCTCCGTCATAATCTCCCACTATCGCAGGGCGCACGGTTTTCTCATCGCAATTCAACTCCGCGTAACCGCTGGCCGCAAGTTTTGCGAAAATCTCGTCACCGCAACCTATGGCCGCGGGAAGGTTCATCTCCACACACCGGATGGCCATGTGAGAGTTGGCCCCGCCGTATTTTGTCACAAGCCCCTTAATGCGACGGGTGAATATCCAGTCGTACCCAGGGTCGGCGTTTTTAACGAGGGCTATTTTCCCGGCGATGTTCCTTGTGTCTTCCGGTATCTTTTCTATCAGCGCCACCGGACCCGACACCCTTTTTTCCGTTATGAAATTCGGACGGCTCCGTAACACGGGAGAGACGCGCAGGTCGCTGATGTTCCTTATTAAATATCCCAGCTTGACCGTTTTGAAAAGATCCTTCCCGGCCCTTCTGCTGTCAACCACTTCGCGCAACGTTGAAGCCCCGATGGAGCCGGGGCGCGCCGCGAATTCCTCCATCTCCCGGACGGTCAGGAATGACGTGTCCTCCCTGGACAATCCCTGGCGCTCCCCCCAGGCGGCGAAGAGCTCCAGAGCATCCGAAAGGTTCTTTGTGAAGAGGAACTTGGCCCGTTCCCGCCACTGGATTGAAAGCCTGGCGTGCTCCAAAAGCCCGGCGGGGTTTGCGGAATTTATCCCGGCTTCGGCCAGAAGGCTTCCAATGGCCCCGCTTTCCCGCGCAGTCAGCGTAAAAGCCCCGTTTTCCGCCGGGGCCGCCAATTCCCCGTTGATAAACATCTCCTGCATATCGGCGTAACGGCTGGAGGTGATATCGAACGCCCCTGGCCGCAAATGTCCATAGCGGCGCATGAAACCATCCAGGGAAGCGCCACCCCGGGAGATCTTGGCCATATCGCGGGAAAGCTCGCTGAATACGGTGCGGATGGATCTTTTGAACCCAGCCACCCTTCCTGCGTCAAGCGCCTCCCTGGCCACCGCCGATTTTAAAAGTTTTTCGCCGATGAACGCATGTCTTGCTATGGATGAAAATGGAAGCGTGCCATATATCCGGCACTCATCCAGCAGTTTTAGCGCCTGGCCAAGCAGTTCGGTGGAGTCTCCGTTTTTTTCAAGCGCCCGGTCACCGCCATCCCGCATGGCTTCAAGCTTCATGGCCTGGCTGATGAATTCCGGCAACGTGCCCCCATGGCCCAGGTCAAGGGCGTTGTTCGTAAGCGCGCGCAGGCTTTCGCGGAACCGCATTTTACCGCCGCCTGTGAACACATCCGGATACCACGCGGCTGTTTCCCTTTCGAAATCAAAATCCAGGACGGTCAGGGCCACCTCGAACTCCAGCTTGTCGTGAAGCTCGGGGCTTTCGGAGAGCCGGGCAAGACACGCGTCCACAAGGGCGCTCTCAAATTTTCCGTCAAGACCGGCGGGGAGAAAGGAATTCAGGCTATTACGCACGTCTATATAGGGACGGCCGCACAGGGTAACCATAAGCTCTTCTTCAGGAAGGCGCTTGTAGCCCATAAGCTCCCTGGCCTTTCTCCATACCTCATCGCTTATCAGCCAGCGGAACAGGGAAATGGCCAGAGGCGCCGGAGCGTCGCCCAGCAGTTCTGCGGGATTCCAGTCCGGCATGACGCCGAACACCGTGGACGAGCCCGAAAGGCCGGGCCGGGGCGCTGACCGTCCGGCCACGAATTCCTCCAGGCCCGAAAGGCTTTGGGCCACATCACGCGCCGTATGGGCCCGCCAATGATGTTCAGAGGTTATCCTGCGGACCTGGAGGAGGAATTGGGTACCATCATTGCCCAGCGCGAATTCTATATCCAGAGGCGTCTCTCCGCAGACGGCCTCCACCTTCCTGGCCAGATCCACCATCGCCGCCACCCGGGGCGATTTTATGGCCGAGTGGGCCGATCCCCTGTAAACGTAAACCGTTTTGTGCGCGCCGATACCGCCGGTTACCACGTCGGTCTTTCCCGAAACATCATCGTAATCCAGGACATAGTATGGCGCGCCGTCTGTAACGCTCCGGGTCATGATTACGCCGCTTACCGCTATATCCAGCGCCATGCGCTGGACGATCACCTGGCCGCCGTTCCCCTTGTACGAAGCGATAACCCGGGCGATGGCCTTTTTCACAGCCGTCTCGTCTTGCGGATCCACATCCGCCACGCTTAAATATGCGCCAGCCATAGAGCGGGCGGCCCCATCCTCACCGGCGGCGCTACTGCGGATTATTATTTTCCCGCCCCCGGAAACAGATGGCGCTCGCCGGATTATGTCCATCCATCCTGTTTTCCAGGCGTCGGCGTCAAAATAAAAGAATTCCGGCACAACCGCGCCGCTAAGCGTTCTTTGCAGGCGCTCCAGGGTTTCGGCCTTGGTTCCGAAGCGGAATTCAGCCACAGTCTCTCCGGGTCTTGCCCCACGGTCCATCCGCCTGGCCAGCCGTTTCATCTTAAAGGCTCCGCTTCGGCGAAAATAAGGCTTGCGTACTCTTCCAGTTCCCTGCCCATCTGGCAGAGGGCTTTCATAAGCTCCGGCGAAGGATCCAGCGTTTCCATCTGGGCGTGGCTGAACGGCTTTAGAAAAAATCCATGGCACTCCACTACACGGTACCCCGCCCGTTCCAGCTGGGCAATAAGGCTGGCCTTGGTATAGCGCCCCGGCTGGTCGAAGGCCAGGTTCCGCTCGGTCGCGTCATGGGTGTCTTTAAGCTTCCCCATCAGCACTCCCAGACGCCTGTGAAGGGAAAGCATGTTGGGCGCGGTTATATACAGCCTGCCTCCGGGCGCCACCCATCCGCGTATCCTTTCCAGCAACGCCTCCGGGGCATGGATGTGATGCAGGGTGTTGGCGAAGACCACCGCCTCGTATTTGCAGGGGGGATCATACTCCTCGAAAAGGGATACATGCGCGCTTATGGCCGGACCGTATTTGGCGGTCACCTCGGCGATGTATTTTCCGGCGCCGTCCACCACGTCCAGCGCGGCGGCGGTTTTAAGCAACATCCCCGTGATGAGCCCGTTGGCGCATCCCAATTCCAGGGTCCTTTTGCCGCGGACGCGCTCGGCCATCATTTCCCCCACCACTTCGTTCTGCCGCCGGTCGAACCCCTCGTAAACGTTATAGTGGCGTGAAATGCCTTCCAGTATCCCCCGCTGTTTATCCACGTCTATTGCCATTTTTATTACCGGGTCTTTGGATCAGCGGATTTCCGCCCTCTTGTCCCACTCCTGGTTGCGCTTTTCGAAATAGTAGCTGTTCACATACGCCATGGCTTCCTTATCGGACTTGCGGATGGCGCGCCTTACGATATTTTCATCGAAAAGCCCTTCCCTGGCCCGTTTGAACGCCGAATCGATCTCCGTCTTGTATTTCTCCACCACCCGCCCCGTTATCCATGGAGTGTCTATCACGCTTCCATACAGGTCGTACTCCAGAAATGGGGCGGCCCTGTCCAGATACCCTTTCTCCTCACATTCCCGGTAAAACGGGGTGCCGGGAAAAGGGGTGGCGATGTAGCTGGCCACCCCGTCCATCCGGAACGCGTTTTTTCCCACATAATCCACGATGGCGCGGAGCGTTTCCTCCGTCTCCCCCGGCATGCCGAGAACGAAATTTACTACGGCCAGAAGCCCCACGTCCCTGCACCATTCCAACACTTCCTCGAACCGGGATGAAGGGAGGTTCTTGTTGATGACGGAGTTCCTTATCTTCTCGTCCACATGCTCGAATGGAAGCGCCACCGAAACGCATCCGGCCTCCTTGAGCCAGAAAAGCGTTTCCCGCGTGAGCCTGCTTATTATCAGACTGCTGGGGAGCACCAGCCTTATGCCCAGCCTTCTATTCTTGATCTCCTTGCAAATCGCGATAACCCGCTCCGGAATAACGTTGAAAGCGTCATCGAATATCGATACCGTGCCGTAACCGTAATCGCGGACGACGGACTCTATCTCGTCCACCACGCTGGCGGGGTCGCGGTAATAGTATGAACGGCCCCGGCTGACGTGCACGCAACAGAACGCGCAACTGTAAGGGCATCCGCGGGAGGTGATCACGGGCATTGGGATGCCGTGCCTGATATACGCCTCATTGGGTAACAGCTGGCGCGCCGGAGGCCTTATTCCACCTATATCCAGCCCCCTGGCGTTCAACGGATTAACCGCTATCCCGCCGTCCACCCGCCGCGCAAGCCCGCCTATCCGCTCCAAAGCTTGGGCATTACCCGGCGACACCGCCTCGAACAGCCCTACGATGGATTCCTCCGCGTCACCAAGAAGGGCGTAATCGGCCCCGGAGCATTCCATCACCATCTCCGGAATGGATGTGACGTGCACGCCGCCCAGCACGGTTATCACGCCTGGCAACGCTATTTTGACCGCCGATATGATTTCCACGATCCTGGAATGCTGGGTCGTGAATCCGGTGACGCCCACGACATCCGGAGCGAAGGCCCGGCAAACATCGAGCAGGTCATCGTCTGTTAGGCCATGGCAGGTATGGGAGGCTCCGTAATCCCACATCCTGCCCGCGCCTTCGGCCACCATGTCCAGTATTTTCACTTCATGCCCTGCCGCCAGCAGGGCGCTTGCGATGTAGCCGAGGCCCAGGGGGGGCGTCATTTTGTTGAGCATGTCGAAACCGCGTCTTGAAACAATGTTCGGCTTGATGAGAAGCGCCCTGAGTTTCATTGCCGGATACCTGTTTCATGCGGCGGGCCGTCGTGCGGTTTAGGGGCCGCCAAATCGTTAAGCGCCCATGTTTCCCGTGTGACGCCGCGGGCGCCGAAGCTTTCTTTGAACTCAAGTATACCCCATTTTATCCACCGTTCCCGGGAGGAGATACCGAAGTTGAGGCATTCAAAACCCATGTCCGCGTAGTGGGCGACAACCCTGTCGAAAAGCAGGTAGAGCGGCTGGGCTTTGGAGAATTTGTAATCCTGCGCGATGTAAAATACGTGTACGGATTTTCTATTGGCCTCGAATATCACCGTGGTTCCGGCGCATTGGCCGTCTGTCATGGCGGACCATATGCGTATCCGTTCCGGGTACCTGCGTTTGAGTTCCTGCAACTCTTCCAGTGAGTGGGTTGGTTTCTTCCCGTATTTTGCGGCCAGGTTTTTCTCTATCAGCGCGTAGGCCTCTTCCACGGGCCTTTCCGTCTCCACCGTGACCCCGTCTTTTTGCGCCCGGCCCACGGACCATCGCACGGTGCTTTTCATCCCGGAAAGACGCGCGCCGGTCAAAAGGTTTATGGCGCTACTCAGCTCCAGCGATTTGCGCGTAAACCCCCTGTGCCAGAGCATGAAGCCCAGCTCCTGATCCGGCGGGTCGGAGAAAATCAGGTTCTCCGCCAGGCGCATTTCCACCGATTGGGCCTTCAGGCTTTGCGCGTGTCCTATAATTCCCTCCACCATCTCCATCACCTGCCGGGCGGTGGTTTTCGGCCCGTAAACAAGCCCGCCGTAAGAGCTTCCCGGATGGGACACAAGCCTCGTCTCTCCATTTTGCGCAACCAGCGCCGCCGGAAACACGCCGATGATTTTTTCCACAGCGGAGCCATTTTCATGGAACACCAGCGAAGCGTCGGTAAACCGGCCGGGCGGGTGATACTCCAGAAAGCGCTGTTCGTGGAAGATGGTCCCGTTTCTGGACTGGTTTGAAACAAAGTCGTCCCATGCGCTGGCAAGCTCCGCGTTATACGGATGGGCGACGATGCTCATATTCCGCTCAATTCTCCACCGGCCGGGCGTACTTTCGCACAATTTCAGCCACATGGGCCACTTGGCCCCCGGAAAGCTCCGGATATATCGGAAGGCTCAGGATTTGCCGGGCGTGCCGCTCGGTGACCGGCAAGGAACCTTCGGGCATCCCAAACCGTTCATAGGCCGGTTGCAGATGAAGTGGAACGGGATAGTGAACGCCGGTGTCCACCCCCTGTTCCTTCAACCTGGCGCGAAGCTCGTCCCGGTTGCCAACGCGGATAACGAAAAGATGCCATGCGGGTTCAGAACGCCCATCCACTTCCGGCAATTTTACATTTGAGCCGGTGAGGGCCTCTATATATAGTCTCGCAACGCGGTTCCGCTTATCCGTCCACTCCCGCAGGTATCGCAGTTTGACGCGTAACACCGCCGCCTGAAGCTCGTCCAGCCTGCTGTTGACCCCTTCCATTTGGTGGAGGTATTTGTCCGACCGGCCATGGTTCGATAATAGACCGATTTTGCGTATCAATTCCTGGTCGCCGCTTATCACGGCGCCGCCGTCCCCATAAGCGCCCAGATTTTTACCCGGGAAAAAACTGAAACAGCCCGCGTGGCCCAGCGTTCCCGCCGGTTTGCCAGACCACAACGCCCCATGGGCCTGCGCCGCGTCTTCCACCATGAGCAGGCCGTGGCGCCCGGCGATATCCATCACACTGTCCATGTCGCAGGGCTGGCCGTACAAATGCACCGGGGCTATGGCTTTTGTTTTGGAGGTTATAGCGGATTCCAGCGCGGATGGATCCAAGAGCATGGAGCCTTCCAGCGTATCCACGAAAACCGGCTTGGCGCCTGCGAGGGTTATGGCCTCCGCGGTGGCAATGAAGGTGTTGGCAACGGTGATTACCTCATCCCCGGCGGTGATTCCCAGGGCGCGGAGGGCCAAATACAACGCGTCTGTTCCATTCCCGGTGGTGGCGCATCCGCTGGCGCCGCAAAACCCGGCGAATTCCCGCTCGAACGCCGCCACGTTCGCGCCTTTTATGAACGCGCAGGAGTCCAGCACGCCTTGCAGGGCGGCGTCTATCTCGCGCCGGATGGCGGCGTATTGGGCTTTTAAATCAACCAGAGGAATCATTGGTTACCATGTTAAAGGCCGGGAGCCGGACACCGGCTATTTAATGTGCGAAAGGCTTGTTTCAGCCAACGGGCCGCTGAAATCCGGATGCTCGTGGCCTATCGAAACGCTTTGCCTGGTTTTTAAAGCCCGTTGGGCCGCCTCCAGGGCCATCACCACCGGTATGGCGTGCCGCGCGCCTGTCAGCGGCTCTTTGCCGTCCCGGATACATTCCAGGAAATGCTCCGCCTGGACTTTCAGCGGCTCTGTGAAATTTATTTTGGGCAATATCACATCGCCGGTGCGCTGGGAAAGCTGATATCCGTTGTAATGGTCGAAATCCATCCGCTGGGCCAGCCGGGGGATGCGATCCACCCCTTTGTCGTATATCGCTATCTTGTCGTCGCTGATGTCGTTGTACACCACCATTTTCTTGCTACCCACCACGGTTATCCGGCGTGTTTTCCCCGGATCAAGCCAGCTTACGTGCACGTGGGCGGTCATTTTGTTCGCCCACGAGTATGTGGCGAACACCACGTCTTCGACGCCGGACTGGATGTAATCCGAACCGACAGCGGTGACCGCCGCCGGAAGACTGCCATTCAACAGATATAGCAATATGGATACGTCGTGCGGCGCGAAATTCCACCATGCGTTGACATCGGACCGCACCTTGCCCAGGTTCAGCCGCTGGCAGTAAATATAGAAGATGTCCCCCAGTTCCCCTGAATCCACCAGGTTTTTCACATACCGCACGGCGGCG
Organism: Nitrospinota bacterium; assembly: GCA_016208975.1. Classification (NCBI taxonomy): domain Bacteria; kingdom Pseudomonadati; phylum Nitrospinota; species Nitrospinota bacterium. The sequence continues at coordinate 185,508 of JACQXA010000002.1, read as the reverse complement.
TTGTAAATGAACGTGTGGCCCGCCATCAGCGCAAGCCCTTTTTCCGCCGCCAGGGCCGCAAGCTCCTGGGCGTGGGAGACGCTGTTGGTGAAGGGTTTTTCAACGAGGACATGTTTGCCGTTTTGAAGCGCGGCTCGGGCCAGGGCGAAATGGGTGGCCGCCGGTGTGGCTATTACCACCGCGTTTACTTCAGGATCCGCCAACACTTCTTCGAAGTGGGGAGTAACAGGGGTGTCCGGATAATTTTCGCGGACATAGGCCTGGCGCTCGGCGCTAACCTCGGCCACCCATTTAACCCGGCAATCTTTCCTGGAAGAAAAATTGCGGAGAAGGTTTGGCCCCCAATAGCCACAGCCCAACTGCCCAACAATTATCATACGCCGAGGCCCGAACGTGGTTTTTTCATGCGGTTTCCCATTTTATCGGCATTTTCCGGATAATTCTTTAGCTTTTAGCCTCGCGATGGCCGCTTTTTTACCGATAAAGGCGTTATGAGCCAAAACAACCGGACAAAGCCCGATTACCTATTCTTAGGGCAGAGCGGCGCGTTGTCAATCACATGGTTTGGCGAGGCTTATGTTAATATTCCTGAACGCCCGATGATGGAAAACAACCTGGCCTTTCAGCGCGACTATACGGTTTACCGATGGATAATTACCGCATTTTGAGAATCGCCCCGATGGGCCATTATCCCTTGGCCATCGAAGGGGTGTATGAAAACAATCCGGGGCTGGAAAACAAGCCCTACGAAGAGCAGATGCGCGCCCTATTCGCCCAGGGCCTGTTTTATTCCGACAGTTTTTCAAAAGCCATGCGCGCGCTGGGGAACGAGGCGTCCGATATCGTTTACGACGCTAAAATCGCCCAGGAGACCTGGGCGAGGGAAAACGGATTTCCTTATGAACCCCGCAATTGGCGGCATGAGATCCTTCTGGGGCAGATCGAGTCCATCAAACCGGATGTGGTCTATTACCAAGGGGGGAATCTGTTTCCGGAGGAAATTCAAAAAACCTTTTTAAGCCGGTTTCCATTCGTAAGGCTTGTGGCCCTCAATTTAAGCTTTCTTATCCCGCCCGGCGAATGTCAATATTACGATCTGATAATCGTAGGCGCGCCGAAACTGAAAAGGCAATTGCACGCAAACGGCATACAGTCCCACGTAATCTACCATTCCTTTGACCAGTCTGTTTTGGCCAGGCTTGACGCCCAGGACACCATAAGGGACATCGGGTTTTCTTTCATCGGCTCGTCCGGCTGTTCATACCCGGCCATGCCTGAAACCCATTGGTCGCGATATAAAATGCTTTCGGATTTGCTGGAGCGGACAGATCTTCAAGTTTGGGAAATGGGCCGGTCGGCCCCGGATCCGTCTTTCGTTGAACATATCAGCCGGATCTCGAAAATACTTGCGCAAGGGGGTTTGAACAGAGTCGGCGAAACCTTTTTGAGGCGGCTGGTTTCATTTGAAGGCAAGGTTGCCAGCAATGCAGGCATCGAGCTTATAAAAATGGCTCGGGGCGCATTGAACGCCGGTAACAACGGCTCGGGTCATGTAAACGCCATAGCGCCATCCAAATGTTTAAGAGACCTGTATCCGGATAAATGCCGGGACGCCGTTTTCGGTATGGATATGTACCGGGTCCTGGCGCGGTCTAGGGTAACCCTGAACATCCATACCGTGGCCGCGGATGGCGAGGTGGGCAACATGCGGATGTTCGAGGCCACTGGCGTGGGCGCGTGCCTGCTGACCGATGACGGAACCAACATGGCCGACCTGTTCGATAAGGATCGCGAGATTGTCACATATTCGTCGCTGGGCGAATGCGAGGAAAAAGCCGCGTACCTCCTGGAGCATGACTCCGTTCGCGAACAAATAGCCAGGGCCGGGCAGGAACGTACCCTTCGAGACCACACCCCCATCAAACGGTGCGGGCGGATCCATGAATTAATCCTGGAACGGCTTCGGGGGCCAAGGCGCGCCGGAGTTCCCCTGGCTACCGCGAAGGAGCGCCTGACGCCGTTGAACATCGCCACAATGGTAATGACGGAACGGGAGGCCGGACTTTACACGGGTGTCGCGCTACCCTGCCACCTTTCCATGAAAAATCTTCCGTCGCTACAGGATTTCCCGGAGGTCAGCTACACCCTGTTCGCGCCGGATGAGTTGGCGGAGGGGATCAAAAATTCACCCGCGTTTAACAGGCTGGCGAAAATCCTGCCGGTATCCATTTCAACAGGGGGATTCGAACGGATACCGCACAATGAGCTCCGGCGCGCCAGAGCGATGTTCCAACGGACGGCTATCATGAAGGCGGCGGAAACCAGGGCGGCGCTGGTCATGCTGGCCCCGGACATCATTCTATCCGACGGAACTTTCCCGAAGCTTTACGAGATGGCGGCGCGTGGGAAAAAATATCTGGCCCTTGCGCCGGATGTCCCGGTTGACGGGGATTTTTCCCGGGCGCTTATGGGCAAGGACGGAAATCCGGACAATTCCTCCAGGCGGCTGGCGAAACTGGCGCTTCGACATCCATCCGGAGCGATACGGTGGAAAAGCGGCGGCGGTTACGGCGTTTCACCCGCGCGATTGAAACATTTCTGGAAAGCCGGGGACTGTGGAATGCTGGTCCGCAGTTACGATTGGCTCCCCCTGCTAATATGGCCAAGGTCCGTAAGCTACCTGGATTGGAATAAGCTGGACCCTGAAGATGTGGATACGGATGTGTATTATGACACGGCCCCAAAAGCCTCCGATGTTGAGTTCATCACGGATTCGGACGACATTCTGCTTTTGAGGCTGGTGGACGCTGATGCGTCTTATTGCGAACCAGACCTTGCCAGCGTCAATCGTTTCCGTCTAAACGCCCATGGGGCGGACCACCGCCGCTATTCACACCATAAATACTACATGCGGGTGAAAGATGGCCAAACGGACTGGGAAACCGCGGAACTGGAGTCGGACAGAATAATAGGCCGGATAAATTCCAGGCTTGAAGCGAAAGCCGCGTTAGCCGATCTTGCTTCTTTCGCCAGATATTCATTCAAGCGGTAACAGGGCATGTGCGGAATAACCGGCGTATGGAATCTTGACGGGCGGGACATCTCCCCCGCCGATATGGACGCGTTCACCGACAGCCTCGCCCACCGCGGCCCGGACGGGCGCGGGGTTTACCGCGACGCGGAAGCCCGCTTGAGCCTTGGTCACCGGCGGCTGGCCATTATCGACCTTTCCGGCGCCGGCAAACAGCCCATGTCTTACCTGGATGGACGCTATACCATAACCTTCAACGGCGAGATATATAACCACCCTGAATTGCGGGAACGTCTGGAGGGGCTGGGACATCGTTTCAAAAGCTCGTCGGACACGGAGGTGGTTCTGGCGGCTTACGCGCAGTGGGGCGAGGCCTGCCAGACCCATTTCAACGGGATGTGGGCGCTGGCCATATGGGACAGCCGGGAGAGGAAGCTGTTTCTCTCCCGGGACAGGTTCGGCGTAAAACCTCTCCATTATTTTTATGACGGAGCGCGATTCGCTTTCGCCTCCGAGATGAAAGCGTTTCTGGCCCTGGAGTGGTTCAACCCGGTTTACGACCCGCGAATAGTGGCCCGCGCCTTGAATGACTATAACAGCATCGAAGGCTCGGAGGACTGTCTTTTAACGGGCGTGAAAAGGCTCATGGGCGGCCATTGCCTTACGATAATGAAAGGCTATCCGCCCAGGGTATCCAGATGGTGGAACACGCTGGAGCATCTTTATGCGCCCCCTTCCACGCCTCAACAGCAGGTAGAAAAGTTCCGGGAACTGTTTTTCGACGCGTGCGGGATAAGGACACGGAGCGACGTGCCCATCGGGGCCGCGTTAAGCGGCGGGCTGGATTCCGGCTCCATCTTCTGCTCGTTATGGAAAGGCGGAGGAGGACCGGAGCGGCGGCCGAAGGCTTTTGTGGCTTCGTTCCCCGCCACGCCGCAGGACGAACGCCCATTCGCCGAAGATGTCATTCGCCACACCGGGGCTCCCGCCGTTTTCGAGGAGATAGACCCGCTGGGGGGAATATGCCTGCTGGATGAAATCCTGTCCGGTTTCGAGGAGATTTACGACCTGCCCGCCTCCGCGTGGCTGTTATACCGCAGAATGCGGGAAGATGGCCTGCGCGTTTCCATAGACGGGCACGGCGGTGATGAATTGCTGGCTGGCTATCACCATCACGTGGAAGAGCTGATGGACAGCCATATCCTGCCGCAACCGGACCCGACCCGGTATGAGAAGCTACGGACAATCCTTACCGGCATGTATCCGCCTGGTGTCCGAAGCGTTTTTCCGGATTATGCGGAGCGAAGTTCAAAAACCCTGGAATATTACGCCAACAGCAACCACCCCGCCACAGTGGTTGTTGGCGATAACGTCCGGCGGGTGGTTATTTTCGGCTCGGGGCAAGGAGGCGCCGCCGCCTTACGCCTTGCGGAAAGCCGTGGGTGGGAAGTGGTTTGTTTCGTGGATAACGATAAGGGCAAGTGGGGATCCGCTTTGGAGGGGCTCGAAATTAAAGACCCGGCAATATTGCCGGGCCGGGATTTTGACCTGATAATTGTGGCCTCCGCGCCGGGCAAGAAAGGGATATTTAACAGCCTTCACGAGTCGGGTTTCATTTACGGAAAGGATTTTATCTACTATCAGGACGATATTTATTCCGCCAGTTCTGAAATCATGGTTACGAAAGATTATTTTAAATCCCCGGTTTATCCCAACCCGTGGCTTATTAGAAAGCCGGAGCGCTACGCAAGAGATATACCCGATGACGACATGAAGATTCTCCAGGGCATGGGCGTTCTTAACCGCAGGCTGTACGATGATTTCCACTTTACCCGCCTGCCGACCATCTTGCGCAATTTCGACAGGGTTTCCATGGCGCACGGGGTGGAGATACGCGCGCCGTTTATGGACTGGAGACTTGTGCGCTACGCGTTCTCGCTACCGGAGGGGCGCAAAGTTGGAGATGGTTTTACAAAACTGGTCCTGCGGGAGGCCATGCGCGGAGTTCTTCCCGAAAGCATCCGGACGCGGCCTTCGAAGGTGGGGTTTGCCAACCCGATGGCCCAATGGCTGGCGGGCCCGTTGAAACCTTTCGCGCTGGATACCGTTAACAGCGCAATGTTTTTAGAATCGCAGGTGTGGGACGGGCAGGCCATCCGCAGGGCTGTTAACGAAGCGTACAAAAAGGGGGACTTAAAACAGGTGGGCCAGTTCTGGCCGTATCTGCAAACACACGTTCTTGGGCGGGCTTTTCTGGCCAAACGGCCAAAGCGCCCTTAATAATCAAAAAGGGATATTAACTCGCCGCCAACTATCACCGTGTCCTGGTAATAAATATAATCCCGCCCATATTTATAACCCAGCCCATAAAGTTGCGCGAAAATGCCCTCGCGGCCCGGGCCGGAAGAAACCATTATCAAATCGTAATCCGCGCTACCAAGGGCGTCTGGCCCTTTTATTCCACAACCGTCCACTACGCCGCCCCACCGGGCGCTGTCATTATCCACAATGTACGCAACGCTCCAGCCGAGCCTTGCCGCGACTGGGATCATTTTCCGCCCGCCAGAGCCGCTCCCGAATATCACCACGCGTTTCACATGGTCCATATTCCTGGGGCGCGGCTTCTCCTGCCAGTTCTTATAACGCTGGGCCAGCTCGAACATCGCCACCAGCCTGCGAGCTATCCTGCCGGACTCCTCCCGCGCCTCCATGAATTCCCGCGTAACCTCGCCGCCGTGCGCCACAATCGGGTTAAGTAGCATTTTCCTGTTTAAAGGCCGGGAGTACCGCGCCAGCGCGTTCCATGTAAAATCCCGCTCATTAAATTGCCCCGGCGAAATGAATTCCGCCAGCTTTCCAGCGGGGCTGAACTCGTAACCGGCGATCTCGTCGGAGTCCTTGACGAAGTAATAATCCTTATATTCGGGCACGGCCATGGCGGGGTAATCATGGTCCACCGCCACCATGGGAACCGCGTCCTTCACTTTTGGATAAATCAGGAACGGGTGGAAATAAAGGCACCGGGCGACGAGCCCGCTTTCCCCGGCGCGCCAGAAAAGATACCAGGTGAATTCCGTGGAGAAATTTGGCGAGTCCACATAAAACGTTTTCGTATATGGGTGCATGTGCGCCAGAGCCAGCTTTGTCAGTTCCCGCGCCGGGGCGGGACAACCGCCATTGCCAGCGCCAAACAGCCTTTCATATTCGGGCAGGAAGGTTTCCTGGGCCACTCTTAGCTGTGGCAGGAGCACCACGCGCTTGCCGCCTTTCACAATGTCCCGCGCTTTTGAAAAGGCCCCTTCGGACCACAGCGCGTCCGGTGTGAGGATGAAAATGGCCGCGTCGTCCGCGTTGGCTTCTTTAATGGCCCTGCCATGGAGACTGTTCATAAGGTCTATGGTCTTCCGGTATTTTTCGTCCCCGGCGATGTTTTCCAGGGAGTCTTCGTCCATGATGTTCAGGCTAACAGGTAATATATATTTTACCCGCTTGTAATTTTCACTGTTTTCGATTGATCCGGCGTCTTTTCTGGTGGTGTATATTTTGTAGAGTGCGCCGCCGGTGTCTTTAAAAGCGTGGAGGTTGCCGGGCGTAAGCTGGTTTGGCAGGCAACGGTTAAGAAAATGGGCGGTATATTCCTCGCCCCACACCACGGTGACAAAATGGAACTTCATGATATAGTCATGTTCCGCCGCCGGATCACATTAGCTCCGGCAGGAGCCTGTAGTCCGCGAAATCGGCGTATTTTGAATATCCCATCTCCACAAGCTGGCGCGATATTTCATGGTAGCCGGGTTGGGATGCGATGATGACGTAATAACCTTTCCCTTTTAGCGTGTCCGGCGCAACAACCTTTATTCCCTCTATTTCCGCGCCGTGAACAGCGGGATTGTTGTCTGTAATGGCTATCTCGAACTTCAGAGTTTTAAGCTGGCGCAGAATGGCCTTCCCGGCCGAAGACGCTCCGAAGACCACCACCTTTTTGGCGCGGTAAAAATGGCGCCTCACCATGTTGGATAAATCCGTCTCGTACCCGCCAGACCTGGCGCTGGCGGAGACGGTGATGTACCGGGCGGCGTTCTCCGTGGTGCGGGAGGATTCGTACACACCCTGGAATGGCGTGGCGAAAGGGTCCGGCCCGGTCTTGCGCAGTATCACCAGCATGGTGCTGTTACCGGTCTGGTTTATATATTTAAAGATGGACTGGTCGTATGGGATGTAATGATTCAGCGAGTCGTCTATGGTGACCCACGGGCCAAGCACATCGTAGCCATTTGCCGTCGCCAGCGCGTAGAAGAAATTGGGGTGGTATGAGAAAAAGCCGTGGTCCAGATAGTTCATGAACGGCAGGCAATGCAACATGTAGCCGCCCACGCTGGTTAAATCGTGGGCAACCTTAAAGGCGTTCCACTGGTTTATCAGGTGCTCGGTGGTGCCGTGGTTGGTGACGAAACCGTATTTGCCCCCATGCTCCGGCGTGACGGTTACAAAGTTTAGGTCCCACGGCAGGGCCCCGTGGCGGCCGTCGGTGTCCAGGCTGGCGTAAGAGAGGCCAAGCATTTCATATAAAGGTTTCGCGGGGCCGCAGTCCAGCATTTCCGCAACCTCCACGGGGGCTGGCGCGTTTTTAACCCCGAACAGGCGGGCAAGCTCGTAAACCGCGGACTCATGCCCCTTGCACGCCGCCGAAAACTCCTGGGAGCCGAACTCCATAACGGACTTTACGTTGTCGAATATGCCTTCCCTTTTCAGCTGGCAATACAGGCGTAAAACATTCGGCCCGATACCCATCACATGGCTCCTTCAAGTATTTGCGCTGACACGACGGTTTTAGTTATCTTGCCCTTAATAGCGTTCAGGGCGCGCGAGTCGTAATTCACATGGCAGATGTAATCGTAATTGTACGCGAAACCCATTTTGTTAAGTTGTCTGGATATGGCCCGCCTGCCTGGGTAGGAGGCCACCACGATAAGGTCGAAATCCTTGTTCATAAGCTCCGCCGGGCCTTTTACCGGGCGGTTCAACAGGGTGGTTCCCCATTTGGCCGGGTTGTTGTCCACAAAATAGGCCACCTTCCAGCCGCTCCGTTTCGCCATTTTCACGGCCAGCTCGCCGCCCGTTCCGCCGCCGAATATCACCACCCTGTCCACCTTGCGGCTCAACACGGAGGTAAGCTGGTTGGCCTCCCATTTTTTCCCCTGGGCATAGGCCGCCAGGGATTTGCGCGCAATCCTTTTGGCAACTTTTTCAGCCTGCTCCCATTCCGGCGAAAGGCTCTCGCCATGCAACCGCACGGACCTTAGCAGGAACCGGCGGTTAATCCTGTTGGAAAACCTGTTCAGGATGTTGGAGGCGAAATAATGCGGGTCGAACCTTGCGGGGGTTATTTTTTCCTCGAACTTGTCAGAGGGGCTGAACTCGTAACCGGCTATCTCGTCCGAATCGGTGACTATATAGTGATCATCGAAATTTGGGACAGCCATGAATGGATAATCAAAATCTATCGCCAGTCCCGGCCTTACGTTTTTTTCGGTGGGCCACACCACCAGCGGGTAGAAAAACAGGAAACGGCCCAAAACGCCGGATTTTCCAACCCGCCAGAATATGTGCCATGTCCACTCGGCGGCGAAATCTTTAGAGTCGGCGAAGAAGGTGTTTATCAGCGGATGCAGATGGCCCAACGCAAGTTTTGTCAATTCCCGGGCGGGGGCGGGCATGTATCCATCGCTGTCGCGGAATTTTTCAAGGAACAGCGGCAGGAACGTATCCCGCGCAAGCCGTGGCGTGGCCACGTTTATGGCCCGTTTGCCTTGCAATATTATCTCCCGGGCCCGGGCGAAAGCCCCGTCGCTCCACACCTGGTCCGGCGGAAGGAAAAACAGCGGCGCGTCTTCCGCGTTGGCCTCTTCTATGGCCATTTTGTGGCATTTGTTCATGGACTCGATGGCGGCGGAATATTGAGTCATGTCATGTTTCCCGGCCAGCTTGAAAAGGTTTTTGACGGGGATGATTTTGACCGGCATTATTTTTTGCGCTTCCGCGATAAGCCTGTTCCTTGCGATGGCGCGCGCGTCCTTTTTGGATGTGAACACTTTATAGACGCAATCATGCCCGGTGAAAGCCAGAAGGTTCCCCTTCGTCAGCTGGTTGGGCAGACACACGTTTAAAAAAAGGTCCACATACTTCCCGCCCCATACGGCGGTGGCGAAATGGAATTTCATCGGCGCTTAAACTCCCGTCACTCGCTGAACAACATGGATCTTTCGCCAGCGTATTTGGCGGCGATGCTCTCTTTCCAGTCCCCCGGCTCCTCCCACATGTTGCAATCCCTGCACATGTCTATCTCCCCTTTCCTGCCGGCGGCGTGCTTGTCCCGGTAATAATCGGCCTGGGCAGACGTCCATATCTCCTTTATGCTCTTTTCGCGGACGTTGCCCAGCGAGCGCTCCCCTTTGATGTCCGCGCTACATATGGGCGCCTCGCCGTTGGCGTAAATTATCATCAGCGACCACAGCGCCACGCAGGGTAGCTGGGCCTCGTAACTTTCGCTGGAAGGGGCCACCCCTTGCAACTGGCCGCCCCAGTTGTGCAGGTTGCGGTAAAACACCCTGTCCCCCGGCGAAAGGAGCGCCCGCCAGTATTTTTCGTATTCCGGCCATTCGTGGGCGTTCAGCGGCTGTTTCACCATCCGCACCCAGATGGAGGCTTTGGAGCCCATCCGGTCCCGCATTTCGATGAACCTTGTGGCGTTGGCCATTACTTCATCGAAATCCAGGTTTACCCGTATTTTCTGGTAGACATCCTTTTCCAGGCTGTCTATGGACAGGATCATCACGCCCACCCCCGCCGATAAAATGCCCTCGGCACGCCTGGCGTTAAGCAACGATACGTTGGTGCTGAGGCAGACGTTTTTTATGCCTTTGGCGCGCAAGAGCGCTATCTTCTCCTCCAGCCTCTTGTCCAGTAACGGCTCGCCGTTGCGGAAGAGGGAAACCCGCTTGATGGTGTCCGCGTGAGGGGCTATTTCGCTGGCTATTTTTTCGAACAGCTCCTGTTTCATAATCTTTGTGTCCGAAGTCCACTCCGTCACCGCGCATATGGAGCAACGGGCGTTGCAAGCGTTCACCGTTTCTATCTCGAAATACCTGGGGAACTCCAGAAGCCCCTCGCAGGTGGAGCCGGGGTCTATCCTGCTCACCAGGTATTCCTTTAGCATCTCCGGGTATTTTTTCATACGGCCAACGGCGCTCCATGCCCGCACGAACGCAGGAACCTTTCCATCATTTCGTCCGCGCCCATAAGTTTTATTCCAGAGGCCCGCGAAAGTTTTGACGATGACATGGATGTGTCCAGCGGACGGATGGCTTTCAAGCCCATGCCGTTAATTTTACAGCGGAGGATTTGGGGAACAGGTTTACCAAGCGCTGACACTTTATCGCAGAACTTCGCGCATAGGCCGTACCTGCTCCAGGCCTCCGGCCCGCAAACGTTGTAGAGCCCATTGGCGCCGCTATCGGCCAGCCATACCAGCGCTTCCACAGCGTCGGTGGCGAAGATTGGGGAAAATATCTGGTCGTCCGCCGAGTGGATAGGCTCGTTATTTTCGATGGCGTCCATCCAGCCGTCGAAAAGCGAACCGTCGCCTCGCTGGGCCCCTATCACCCTTGAGAGCCGCGCCACGGCGTAGTTCCCGACGGTCTCCATTAAATCCTTCTCCACTTCGGCCTTAAAAGCGCCATAAGCGGTGATTGGGTCGGGCTGGTCTTCTTCTCTATATCCGCCCCGGTTTCCGCCGAACACGTAATCGGTGGAGGTGAACACCGGTTTTACGCCCATATCCGCCAACGCCTTTGCCAGGTCTAAAATAGCGTCCACGTTTATTTTCCGGGCCTCGGCCTGACGCGTGTGGCAAGCGTCAATATTGGTCATCCCCAGCAACAGGAAAGCTCCGGTGGCGCCCTGGGCCGCGCTTAGAACCGTATCAAGACTGTCTTTGCCGAGGTCGAACCGGACCGCGCCGGGAACTGGCCGTGAATGGTACGTGGCCAGCGCAACTTTATCCCCCAGCCGCGCCATAAGGTTACGCCCAACCACGCCTGAAGCGCCAAGCACCAGATATTTTTCCATTGCGCCCATCACACGTGCACGCCGCATTTTTGCCGCGTCTGCTTCCTGTGTTCGTTCAGCTCATCTACTGTGAGGCCCATCATCTGGGCTATTTTCAGCGTTTTTTCCGGGGTGTTGAAATTTATCCTGTCCCACTCGAAGGAGCGTAGCACCTGCAATTCAAAGGGACTGAACTCGCTGGTGGAAATAAAACCCCGGCCATACCCGAAATAAGCGGGGTTTGTGAAACCGAACTCCGGATCCAGCAGGTTTTCTTTTTTAGCCACCTCGTAAAGGTCGGTCTTTGGCAGTGGTGTGGCGATATGGAAATGGGAAATGTCGAAATCGCACAGCTCGGCGAACCGGAACGTCTCCCGCAACTCCTCCCAGGTCTCGCCCGGAAAACCGATGACGAAATTGGCTCCGATGTCTATCCCCAGTTCCTTGCACTTTTTTACTATTCCCGGCACGATGTCCAGCTTCAGCGGTTTGTGGATTATTTCTTTCAGAACACGCTGACTGCCGGACTCCACGGAAATGGTGATCTGTGTGCATCCGGTTTTTTTCATGACTTCCAGCAGTTCGTCGTCCAGATGCCATGCGGAGACGGTCATTATCTTCCATTCCAGGTTGTAACCCCGGCGGACCATTTCTTCCATCATTGTGATGCACCGCTTTTTCTTGGCCAGGAAGAAATCGTCTATGAATATCACGTTGGCCACGCCGAAGTTTTTAACCAGATACCCTATTTCCTCCAGCACATCCTCCTCCGGCCTGAAAGCCACGCCCCGGCCGCTGACGGTCCTGGTGGCGCAGAACATGCAGTTAAAGGGGCACCCGTAAGATGTAAGTATGGTGGCCGTGGGAAGGTTGGAATTCAACTGGTAGTGTTTGGTGTTCTGGTTTAGATAGCAGTTCATGTCCACCAGCGAGTAATCCGGCTTCACCTGCTCTTTCACGTCGGATATGTAGGTGGCCACCGGATTTATCACCGCTTTTCCATCCGCGTTCCTGAACCCCACCCCCGGAAGTTTCTTGACCGCCTCATGCCCGTCCGCAAGCGCGAGCCTTAAAAATTCGTTCACCCGCTCCTCGGCGTGGCCCTGGAATATGTAATCCAGGTTTGTGTCTTTCAACACCTCCTCGCCCAGAACCGTGGGATACACCCCGCCCATGATGGTGACGCAATCCGGATTGAGCTTTTTACCCATGGCGATGCCCGCGTGGAACTGCTGGAAATACTCGGTGGACAGCCCGGACACCAGCAAAGCCTCGGGATTAAGCTCCCGCAGGCGGTTGAGACACTCTTCCTCCGAAAGGTCGCCAGCGTTGGCGTCCACTATGGAGAAGTCGAACTCGTCTTTAAGGAGGGTGGTAAGGATCAACGGCGCGTACTGCAACATTATCCACGGGCGCCTGCCGAACCAGCGGGTGTTCGGCATCAACAGCGTCACTTTGCGTTTTCTGGCATTATTCATGAGGTTAGTCACTCTTGTTTTAGCGCCAGCGGCATGGGCGTTTCCATTCCAGGCATGGCCGGGGGGAACACCAGCCGAATGGCCGGATATGTTTTCAACAAACGCCCACCCAGCTTATGGGCGAATTCCGGCGCGAAGGCCAGATACGTTTGGGCCGCTACCGGCTGGCTGGAGGGTTTTATCACCGGGCGTCCCATGTGGCTTTTCCCTATCCGCTGAGGGTCTTCGTCCATAAAATAACCAACATCGCGCCCCAGCGCCGTGGCAAGCCACGTGCCCGCTATGGCCGCGCCGAAAACGCCGAACTCCCCCTGTTCCGCCGTGCGCCGGGCGTGGTTCTCCACTATCCCCAGCCATTTGAGGCGAAGCGCCAATTCATCCCGGGCGGTTTGGGCGGCATCGGGATTTGCCCCTGTCTCTCCCTCCCCGGATTGGGCGGTGGCTATCACGCTGAGCTCTTTGGGCGTCCAGATGTCGCTGGCGGTCTCCACTTCATAACCGGCCGTTCTCACGGCCAGGGCCAGCGTGCGTAACGTAAAGTGGGAGCAATGGTCCACGATCACAAGGTCGAAAGGGTTACTAATAAAATTCATGGTCTGCAAGAGAATGGCGCCGCCGGGCTTTAACAGACGGCGGAGTTTCTTAAGAAACTGGATGGGCTCCGTAATATGCTCGAACACATGATGGAGGGTTATCAGGTCGAACATCCCGTCCACATCGTCCAGCGAGCCCTTATGGAAAGCTTCCACGCCGGGGATCCGCAAAACCTCGTCCCTGAACTTGTCCCCCTGGTCGAACCCGGCCAGGCGCCATTTCGGGTTCATGCCGCCAAAGGTGCGCAGGATGGAGCCGTTGCCGCAACCGATGTCCAGCAGGCGGCCCGCTTCCGGAACGCGCCTCTCGCCCAGGAAACGTCTTAGAAGATGCGCCGTTCGCGGCTCCACATCGCCGCCGCCGTTGAAAACGGACTGCTCCGCCCCGCCGCTGACGGCATACATGTCGTATTGGGCGTAAATCCGCTTTATGTTCGACAGCCACTCGTTGTTCAGCCATTTCTGCACATGGCCGCAACTCTCGCAAACCATAAAATCCCCCACCCGGGGCATGGGTTTGCAGTCCGACGCAACGCCGTGGAGGCTCTGCGGCGGAGGCGCCAGGGCAATTCGGGCCCCCCCGCACAGTATGCAATTCATGACGCGGCCTTTTTCCCTGCGCACAGGGCGAAAAGGTAATGCGCCATGGGGTAAAACCCGGTGTGTATCACTTCGTCGTTCATGGAAAAAATGAAAACGTTGTGGAAATATTTTTCCATCAGGCTTTTAAGCCTCTTGTGGTCCATGCAGTTCACATGCCCCTCCATGCTCTGGGGCGAGGCGTAGGCTTGGGACTGGATTGACGGCGTGCCGATGATAAGGGCGCCCGCCGGGGTCAGCGACCTTGTGATGTTGGCGACAAAATCGTTTTCCCGCTCCGCCGGTATATGCTCAATGACATCCAGCGAGTAGGCCGCGTCGAACTCCCCCTCCACGGGGCCGTCGAGGATGTCGTGGGTCTTTACGGTGAACCGCCATTTACCGGTCATCCTGTCGTTGGCGTCTTTTACGAAGATGGGGTCGAAATCCACCGCCGTGAGGTTTTTGACTTCCTGCTGGACTATTCTTGAAGCGAACGCGTCGGCGCATCCCACTTCCAACACCCGTTCCCTGCCGCTGAACATCTTTGAGACGAACTTGTACCGCGACAGGGTGAACACCAGCCGCCGGGGATCGTCGTGCCACACCTGGTTGGTCATAAGGCCCAGGGGGGCCAACCCCTCTTTCTGCAAGATGTCCAGCAGGGCCTGGTATTGCGGCTCTTTCGTGTGTTTTCCCGGCATGTAATGGCCTTTCAAACGAATTCCAGATGGTCGGGATCGGCTTCTATGAATTCGAGGATCTGCTTGTTAATCCGGTTCACCACGCAATGATGGTCGCAATGGATGGACGGATTTATCTGATAAAACCTGTTCTTGTCCGAGAACCACATTTCCTTAAAACTTTGCTCCTTGATGGAACCAAGCAGGCCGCAATCCAGGTTGTAAGCCTTGTCGTGGCAGGAGTAAACGTTCTGGTCGGCCCCTATCACGGGCAATATCTGGAGATACGGGCACCATTGATAATCCTTGGTGAACTTGTCGTCCAGCAGATGGTACGAATCGTAAATCTCGAACCCCTCCCCGGCCAGCTCTTCCATGGCCCTTGCGGCCTGTTCCTTCACCGGTTCGAAGATATCGCGGTGGTACTCGTTATTCTTCGCGCCGTCGTTGCTCATGATGCACGGCGACACTTTCACGCTATGGACGCCAGCGTCTTTCAGCCGCGACACCAGCTCGTAAACGTGGGCCGCGTTTTTTTGGTCCACCACTATCACCGCGCCCAGGTAGCAATTGCCGTTGAGTTTGGCGAAAGCGCCGATGTTGCCCATGACCTTGCGGAACTCATCCTCGGACACGCCGCGGTATTCGGCGTAGCTTTTTTCGTCCCACCCGTCTATTGATATCCTTATCCAGCTGGCGTTGGCGGAGAACAGCTCCGCCAGCTCGCCGGAGAGTTTTGCGCCGTTGGTGAGCGCCGCGAATTTTATTTTCGTGGCGGCCAGTTTTTTAACGGCCTCGGCCAGGTGGGGGTAATAGAACGGGTCTCCCCCGCCGCTGAAGGTGACGGCTTTCACGTCCATATCCGCCAGGTCGCCGATGATCTCCATCATCTTGGGCTGGGGAATGAAATCCCGCCTGCCCATGTCTTTGCCCAGCTGGAGGTAGTCCGTCCGGTACGCGCAGTAACCGCAGTTATGGGCGCAAACGTTGGTGGGTTTAATGCGCACGTGGAGCGGGGCCATTATCCTGCCCGACTCTTTGGGCAGGGATTCCAGCTTTTCGCCGAAATGGAATATCTTCATGCTGGTGTATAACCGGCCCATGGCTTTATTACTCGAAATAGATGAATTCATAATCGCCCGTGTATCCAAACCTGTCAAAGAGCCACTCCCAACCTTCGGGCCTGAAAAAAGCCTCGCAGGTGAGCGCCCAGCATTGAAGGTTGAACAGCTCCTCCTCGTTCCTGTAACTTTCCACCACCAGGTATTTCCGGCGGCCAACCCTTTCCATCTCCCCCAGCGCCCCGGCCAGCTGGTCCACCGGCAGGTTGTGCAGGGCGTTCAGCGACACCACCAGGTCGAAATGCCCGGCTTCAAACGGGAACGGCTCCTGCGCCCCGTGTTTGAAAAGATGGGGCCGAACCTCTTCCTTGGCGTTGGCTATGGCGTACTCCGATACGTCAAAACCGGCCACTTCGGCCTCGGGCAGGAGTTTTTTCAGCTCGTACAGCAGAAAACCCTTCCCGCAACCCACGTCCAGTATCCTTGCTTTATCGGTCAGCGCGTAAACTTCCTTTAATCTCTGGGCCACCGGGGCCCACCGGCCGTCATATTTGTAACCGCCGTACCCGAACCGCCGGTCCCCATCCCAATAGTCCTTCCCGTACTCCCGCGCCATTTTCATGCACGCCGTTTTTTCATCGGCCATGCGGCCCATGTAGTCCCTCGCCGTCCGCTTGTGTAACGGGGTGAATATGGAAACAAGCCCGCCCATCAGCCCGCAAGCCTCTTTACCGTGTCAGCCACGTTTTCCGCCGTGATGCCGTAATAGCGCATAAGCTCCGCCTGGGAGCCGTACCTGTCCGCGAAAACATCGGGTATGCCAATGCGGGCGAATTTTTTCGAGGGGTTGAAATTGGCTTCCGCCACGATTTCCGCCACGGCGCTACCCAGCCCGCCGTTTATTACCCCCTCCTCCACCGTCACCGCCACCGGCGCTTGTTGGAGCCGCTGGAGGATGGCCTCCTTGTCCACAGGTTTTACGGTATGCATATGGAGCACCCCGGCGCGCACGCCCTGGGCCGCCAGCGAGTCCGCCGCTTCCAGCGCCACATGAAGCCCAACGCCGGTGGTGATTATCACGGCGTCGTTCCCATCCCTTATGGGAACCGCCCTGCCGATTTTATATTCCGCTTCCGCCGGGGTGACTATGGCGTCGCCACCCTTGGCCAGCCGTATATAAATGGGGCCTTGATGCTCCAGTGTAAGGGGCATGAGCCTGCTCATTTCCGAAGCGTCGGCGGGGGCCAGGATGGTCATGTTCGGCAGACAACGCAATATGGCCATGTCCTCGATGGCCAGATGCGACGGCCCCAGCGGCGCGTAAACCAGCCCTCCGCCGCTCCCGATAAGGCGGACGTTGAGATGGTGAAGGCACAGGTCCAGCGTTATCTGCTCGAAACAGCGGCGGGTGAGGAACACGCCGATGGTGTTGATGTACGGGATGCTTCCCTCCAAAGCCATACCGGCGGCCATGCCCACTATGTTGGCCTCCGAAATGCCCTCCATCAGGAACCTTTCGGGAATCTCCTTTTTAAACTTATCCAGGGTGCCCACGCCCAGGTCGGAGCCTATGAAGAACACCCGTTCGTCGGCCTTGGCCATCTCATAAACCATGTCCAGGCAAGTCTTGCGCATGTTACCCTTCCAGCGCCTCCATAAGGCGGCTGACCTCGTCCTGCCCGATCTTGTTCTTGTGGTGCCACTCCATGTTGTTCTCCACGAAAGAGGCGCCCCTGCCCTTTACGGTGTGACAAATAACGGCCACGGGTTTGCCGCTTTCGGATTTTGCGTTAAATAACTTCGCGAGGGATTCCACATCGTGCCCGTCCGCCTCGCGGGTTTCGAACCCGAAACTGCGCCATTTGTCCGCCAGCGGCTCCAGGTCCAGCACCTCGAAGGTGGAACCGTAAGCCTGGGACTTGTTGTAGTCCACAATGGCCGTGAGGTTTGACAGCTTGTGTTTGGAGGCGCTCATGGCCGCTTCCCATACCGAGCCCTCGCCCAGCTCGCCGTCACCCATTACCACAAAAACCCTGTGGTTTTCTTTTTTCCGCCGGGCGTGCAGGGCCATTCCCGTACCGATGGGCAGGCCGTGGCCCAGACTGCCGGTGGATACCTCCACGCCGGGGGTGGAATGTTCAGGATGGCCGCCTAAAAGGCCTTCGAACTTGCACAGCTTCCAGAGCTCTTCTTCGTTGAAGAAGCCCTTCTCCGCCAGCATTACATATAGCGCCACGCACCCGTGCCCCTTGCTCAATATGAAGCGGTCCCGCAGGGGCCATGACGGATTGTTAGCGTCGTACCGTAAGACGTGGTCATAAAGCGCCCGGATAATCTCAACAAGCGAGAATGCGGGCCCCAGATGCCCCCGCCCGGCGGCTCCCAGGGTTTTGACGATCATCCGCCGCAAGCCCAGCGACCGTTTGTCTAAAATGGATAAAGCCTGATTCACCGGCATCATGCCCCGCAATAAAAATTGGCGTAATTTTTGGTTATTTCACCGGTCATGCGCTCCGCCTTTCGCAGTTGGGCGCGCCGGATATTTTCGGCGTCCGCGCCGTTTGCCGCCTGCCGTAAGGCCCGGCCCGGCAGAAAATCGTTCAACATGATCATCGCCCATTTTAAGCCGAACAACGGATAATAATACCGGACGCGGACTGGAAGATTCCCGTCGTTACCGAAAACGTTCATCGCGCCATCCAGGAACCGGCGTTTAAGCGCTTCTGTCAGCGTCATGGCCGGGCTCAGAAGAAAATCGCATATCATCTTCGCCGGGTCGTCCCAGCCGAAATATTCGAAATCAACGAATACCAGCTGGCCTTCCTTCCCAAGCACCGTGTTGTGGAAGCCGAAATCCGACTGGCTCAAGGTTCGATACGCCACCCCCAACTCCTCATCCATCGCCAGCCCGCCATTGTCCGTAACCCATTTTTCCATCTCATCGAAAGATGGCTTGAACACCCCGCCAAGGAACTTTTTCAGGTCATCATGCGGTTGGCTGTCCACCGGAATATTTTCCAGCGCGTCATACCGCCTGCGGACGCTCTCCATCACGGCCCGCAAGGAAAAACAGGCTTCCGACGCTGGAAACAATTCCCGGCCGCCATCGGCCCCGGAGATTTGTTTAAGCCGGGCGGCAAAACCCACAAGCTCGTCTATCCTGCCCGCGGTGAGTTTATCCTGCCCAATCGCTTCACCCTCGATATATCCATATACGGCCTGGTTCCCTTCGCTGTCGGCCATCACCGGCCTGGGAACATTGCGGAACCCGTTGTCCCACAGGAACCGTAACGCTGAAAACTCCACTTCCATCCGGCTCCTGCCATCCATGGTTTTGCCGAAATACCGTTTGAGCGCTCTGCGGTCTCCATCCTCCAGCGTTATGAGATACACGGCGCTGTTCCTGCCGCCGCCCAGCCAGGTGGCGGCCACCACTTGCCGGCCCTCCACCTCCGGCGGAACGCCGGGGACCGTTGTGGATGTTTCGCCAGTCATAGTCCGGCCTTTGCGGAGGGACCGGGGTCAGGCGACCCCGGAGAAGCGGATGTTGAGCGGCTATCCGGCGAGGCGGCGAAGAAAAAACCCTCTATCTCTTTCCAGGTTTTCATCACCACAACGCCGGGCGGAAATGGACCCTGCCCTTCCTGACAGAAAAGGATTTTGCCCACATCCGCCGGGAATGAGTCTTCCAGAAACACTTCCTCCAGATCGTCAATGAAATGGGTGCAACCCGCCGCCCCTATCCGTTCCACCTTTTCAAACCGGGTACTCTCGAAATACACCTGGCCCGGTTTCAACCCCAACCCGCCGGGGGAGAAAAAACCCTGCCCGGCCATCCAGCCCATGGCGGCCGAACGCAGGTTCGTGCCGGTGGTGTCCATCCCGGCGTATTCGGTTTTATGGCTTATCACGCAGGTTGTAATGCCCGCGCCGTGGCATCTTTCAAAAAACTCCCGCGCCCCGTCTTTCAGCTTCGCGTCCCGCATCCGTGGGCCGTAAATTTCCGCCTGGAGCGATTGCCAGAGGATGTCCCCCTCCGGCAGAAGCCGTATGGCGTCACGAACGCTTTTCTTGCCCCGGTCCGCGCCGGGCGCGGTAAACCCCCGCTCCAACGCTATGGAGAAGATGAGGTCGTCATAGTCGGCGATGGTGTTGTCGAAATCCACGCCTATCAGTAATTGTCTGTTCATATGTTCATGCGGGGGCTATATGAAATTGACATGGGGCGGCGGATTTTTCAGGTCCCACAGATACCTGTTCACCTCGTCCATCCGGCAGTTGTTCCGGCACTGGCACAGGTCGAACCCGTTGGCGACCCATTCCAGCGACTTGCGTCTTTTCTCCCCTTCCCAAATCTGGCGGAAGCTGTTTTCATAAATGGAGCCGTAATAGAAACGCCCGTCCCCCACGAAATCCAGACATCCCCATACACCACCGCCGGAGTCCAGATAAGACCAGAACGGTAGCGCCTGGCATTTCTGATACCGCCCGGCCTTTCCAGCGTTGGCGCTGTTTTTGGACATGGCGTTCCCCCGGAATATCACCGAGAACCCGTTCCCGTTTAGAGCGGCCAGCTCTTCGGCCAGCCTTTCAGTATCCTCGTATTTAACGTCTTTATACACGGTGGATCCGCTCTGCGGGTGCTGGGAATATGGTTTCACCACCAGATAGTCCGCGCCGGTGTCCCGGGCTATCCTGGCCAGCGCAACGGCCTCCTCCCGGTTTTCCGGAAGTAATATCATCTGCATGCCCAGTGTCACCTTGTAGGTGTTATCGTCTTTTATCTTTCTGGCGGCGGTGATGTTGTTTATAACCGTCTCCAGCTCACCGCTCTTCGCGCCGTTCACTTTCATGTATGTGCCGTTGGTGGCGGCGTTGACGCTGAATTTTATCCACTCCATGTGGGGCAGGATGCGCTCCGCCAGGCCCTTTTTGAAAAGGACGCCGTTGGTGGTCATGGACACGTCTATCCCGGCGGCTTTGGCGGACTCCACCATTTCAGCGATGTCCTTGTGCAGTAGCGGCTCACCCTCGCCGCAGAACATCACGCTTTTCAACCCCAGCGCGCCCAGTTCCGCCAGCCGCTCCCTGACAATGGATGTTTCAAGGCTCCGGGGCTTGTAGCCCAGATAATCCACGCCGCAGAAGGTACACCGGTGGTTGCAGGCTCCGGTGGGGCTTATCTCCATATAGACGGGGTAGATGTTCTCCCCATTCAGCCAGCTGTTCACCCGGCCCACATGGTAGTGAAGCTTGTGGTTATCAACCCTGAACTTGTCCACTTATTTACGCCTGCTTTAAGGTTTGGCGCCTGTTTGGGCCAGCCTGGCCCACAGCGCCGGGATTGTTTGCGCGTGCGCGCCCTGGACGTATATGCTCTCCCCGCCGTCGGCCACGGTGCGGGCCAGCATGGTTTTCCATGGGCGGTAATAATAAGCCGGGTCGCCTTTTTGAGGCTCTTTGCCGTAATCGCGCCCGCCGATATCGTGAAGGTCGCACACCAGCGTCGTGAACCGGCGGATGCGCCGCCCTTCCGAATGGGCCACGTTCCTTGCCATAGCCAAGGCTTTTAAATAAACCTCCGGGCCCATCACCGCCGAGCCGAAATTCATCACCACACCCCCCTCAAGCTTTTCCACAACGGCGGCGAACTTGAGAAAATCGGTGTAACTTGTGGCGCCATAGGCGGCCCCGTCGCAATTGGGGTGTTCGTGGACTATGTCGTACCCGATGCCCACATGGGCCGTCACCGGCACGCCCAGCCTGTAACCCGCCGCGAAAACGCTGATGTCTCTGTGGGGCAGTTTTTCATCTTCGATGGCTTTGCCCACCGCCTCGCCCAGCCCCAGCCCGGCACGCCACCCTTCCACGGCGATGTCGTTCACGCGCCCGGTTTCCCGCCACAGACCGAACCGCCCTTCGGAAACGTACCGGGCCACGCTCTCGGTGGTCTTGCCAGTGAGCGCGAACTCGTAATCATGAATCGCCCCGGCCCCGTTGGTGGCCACAAGGGATATATATCCCCTGGCCATCAGGTCTATTATGTAGCGCTGGACGCCGCTTCTTATGACGTGGGCGCCCATTATAAAAATCACCGCCGCGCCGCGCTCCTTGGCTTGCCGGATACGGTCCGCGGCCTTGTCCAGCCCGGGCGAAGCCATGCCGGACCCGGTCAAATCGAGGATCGCTGTTAAATCCAGATCGCTTTGGCGCTGATCGAGCGGCTCAAGCTTCAGCCTGGATCGATCGAAAACCATGTTCGTTATTCTTCGTTTCAGGACTGGTTGGGGGCGAATAGTTTCCTTGAAAGGCAATCATCCAAAGGCTTGCGCCCGTCGAGGCTTACAGAGTCCATCCAGAAATGCAATATGGCGGCGTGGCAGGTTTCCGCGTGGCCGTAGGTTTCGGCGGGAACGTACGCGTTCAGGGAGCCGCCCATCCGCAACGGGTTTTCCGAGGACATTGCCGAAAGCGTGATCACCGTCATGCCCAGTTCCCGGGCCACGCTTACTGCGTTCAATATGTTTTCCGACCGGCCCGAACTGCTGATGGCCACAAGCATGTCTCCCAAAGCGCCGCGCCTGCGCAGAGGCTCCGAATACACCGCGTCGTAGCTTATGTCGTTGGCCATGGCGGTGATTAGCGACAGGTCCGAAAAAACCTGGGTATGCACATGGGCGTTCTTGGCCAGGTCCGCCGAGATGTGGCTGGCCATGGAGGCGCTGGCGCCGTTGCCTATGAGGAAACAGAGCCTTCGTTTTTCCCTAAGCTCCACCGTCCACCTGCGCCAGAGGGCGAACCCCTCGTCGAAACTCACGTCGCCCCCCATCTCGTCGCGGAACGAGAAGGACGAAAGCAGGTGGTTCAGCTTTTTCAGCTCTTCAAGCCATGTTGAGTTATTCATGTGCGCAGGTTTTTCCAATTATTTCATCAGCGACGTAATATGCCTGAAAAGACTGGAAGGCTCTATCGGCGTTTTGTTCCCCATGATGGCGCAGGCTTCCGCGCCGGCCACGTTGCCGATGAACCCCACGACCTCCATGGGGAGCCCCAGCGTAACGCACGGCGCCGTGAGGGCCAGCACCGCGTCGCCGGATCCGATACGGTCCACCATTTTCACCGAAAACGCCGGAATTTCGCAAAAACCCGTGGTTTCATCATAACACAGACAGCCGTTCTTCCCCTTGGTAACCACCATCCGGCCGCAGTTGGAATTTTTGGCGGCCCGCTCCACAAGCTTTTTCAGATCGCCGCTCATGTCGCGGCTGTCCAGCCGTATCTCCGGCTCGGCTATTGATATGAAATCCGCCCGGGGGTATTTGGAGATCATGTTAAACCCCATGTTCCCGGCGTTGGTCTGGGTATTCACCGCCAGGAATTTCGCCTTTTCGGCCAGGATTTTTATGGACCGGTCGGTGAACAGGCCATGGCCGTAATCGGCCACCACCACCACGTCGTATTTTGGAAGCTCCTCCTCCAGGCTGGCGCAGAAAGCCTCCTCCAGCTCGCCGTTTATCTTGCCGTTCTCCATTATGTACACTTCGAACAGCTTGGAGCCCGAATAGCTTTCCACGAACCGGCGTTTCACCAGCGTGGGTTTTCCGCGCTGGCGCAGGAACATGGGCGTAACATTGGGATAAAGCTTCCCGTGGACAAAATCCTCGAAGGAGTCCACCTCGCCGATCATGCTCATAAGCCCCACCTGGCCGCAAAATCCGGAAACGTGGTTGGCGATGGCCAATATGCCCCCGGCGTAGGTTTCCTTGTAAAGGTTGCGGACGGCCAGGATGGGCTCTTTGTTGGCTTTGCCCAGGGCGGCGCAGAAATGGTACTCGTCTATGATAGTCTCGCCGATGGTGAGGACCTTGAGCTGGTTTATCTTCTGGATGTGGCCGATTATTTCCTCGGGGGTGTGGCGGCTCCGGAAATCTTCCAGGAAAAGTTTGGCTTCCGGGGTGAAAATGTCCATAAACCGGTTTATCAGCGTGGAGGCGCTATAGGTCTCCTCGTCGGTGAACACCATGTTTCCGCCGACGCCCCGGATTGCGTTTTCCTCCTGGTCAATGGCGTCCGAATGGTCCCGCTTGCCCTCGCCGCGCACGATGCCCTTAACGAAAAGGTCGGGTTTGATGATGTTTATGGGCTCCACGGCTGTGGGCCAGTTGTTCACACCCACCCAATCCACGCACCCCATGGCGGCCAGCGCCTCGGCGCGCAACATTTCGGGGAACGCGGGGCGGTGCGGCCCCTTGTTCACGAACCGGTCGGGGGTGACGGTTACGATGAGGATGTCCCCCAACCGGCGGGCGGCCTCCAGATGTTTTATGTGGCCGATGTGAAGCAGGTCGAAAACGCCGTGGCAGTAAACGACCTTTTTCCCCCCGGCCCGGGCGGATTGCGCCGTTTCGGCCAGCTCCGCCAGCGTCTTGATCTTGTCTCTATGGTTCATTTCGCCAATCCGAACGTCTAACGATGGCCAATGGAGTATCTTCCAACAACGAAAGCGGGGTTTGGCGAATGGCTGGCCTTTTAGTCATTTCCAAGCCCTCAAACCCGGTATTAACCGGCGATTTTAACAAATAAGTCAAAAACCCCGCCCTACAATTTAACATATCGGTAATTGGCATTTTAACTTTAGGGAAATAAGGGTAGTGTCTCAGCTTGAAAGTACAGGGGGGATTCTTCACTTACGCCCAGAACGGCAATATAAAAGCCGTTGATAACATTGTCATCCTGGGCGAAGCGCAAGCGAAGTGAAGGATCTGTCCATTATTTGAGATCCAAACTGGGACACCACCGAAATAAGCCTTGGCCCGGCGGCTTTTTGACGGGGCCAAATAACGCTAAATACTTTACTTTATGGCCGTTGCGGGAAATAATACGCCCTGTTGGCGCGGAACACGCGCTTAAAATGCGCCCTGCGCAAGCGGCATTTATCCATTAAGCGCTAATCATAAACCCTCTTTCGCCGATAATATCAGGATGGGTTTGACTGGCAATAACAGCGGCGGGGGAGCTGGGTCGGCGAATCACTCCGCCGGAACCCTGGTCCTGATTGGAACCGCCCGGAACGAGTTCGTTATAAAAGCGCTTTCCGCCTTGCGGCTCCGGGAGGGCGCTGTCCACCTGCTGGTGGAAAAAAGCAGGGCGGAAACATTTTCGGCTGGCGGAACCGCTTTATCCGCATTCTCCGGCCATATTTCATGGCGCAACCTTTCGCTGTTGCGGGCGCTCAGGAAAATCCGCCCGGCCCGCATCGCCATTGTTATTGGCGACCAGTTCTACCATTTCAACGTTGTTGACGCGCTGGATAAATGGATCCGCGCGGGCCTTCTGCCCCGGGCCGAAACGTTTATATCCTTTTCCATAGACCCGGGCGGGTTGCGACCCTGGAGGTTCCCCTCCACGGCCCTTAAAGACCCGTGGGCCATTCTGGCCCATGACGAGGGGCTGGGCTGGATTAACCGCCCAACTAGTGTCAAACGTCACATCTTTAGGGAAGGCGGCGCGGTTGATGGGCTTTTCCAGATGACGATAGACATTGCCGGGCGGCGCGTAACCGCTCCCGGCGGGGAAACCGGGGGTAATAGGCCGGTCATGGCGATATTCGGCGGAACCGGCGTGTTCGCCCCCAATTTGAGCGATGAGAAAACATTCCCCTGGCGGTTGCAAGAGCTTCTGCCCGGCTACCGGGTTATAAACTGCTCCGCGCCGGGCTATGGCGTGGAACAGTCGCTAGGGATGATGAAACGGGTATCCGGCGAATCGCAGGTGGCGGAGGCGGTTTTATGCGTGAACGGTAATGTAACCGATAAAGCTGTTTCGGAGGCTGTGAAAATCTGTGAAATCGCCAAGTCCAGGTTTACAAGTCTCGACAACTTTTCGCCGGATTCGGAAGAGAGCGCGGGACGCGCCGCCCACGCCGTGGCGCAGATCTTTCAACCGCGCGGAGACCGGCTATGAAATTCCATTTCGTCACAGTGTTGTGGGGGGAGGAATACACAAGCCTGTATCTTGATTTATGCCTGCCGACCCACCTTGCGCCCGGCAACGTGCCATCTGTCACGCTTAAGGCCGATGCGGTTTACAAGATTTATACAACCACCGCCGACGCGGAAAGAATCGTGTCCCACGCCTCATTTAAAAGCCTTGTGGCGCAGGCCCCGGTGGACGTGGTGGCGGTTGACCATCTATTCTCCACTGGCGGCGTGACAAAATCCAATCCGTTGATGGGCATGACGTGGCTCCACCGCATGGCTGTGGCCGAGGCGGCCTCTGAAAACGCGGCGCTGGTGTTCCTTACGCCGGACATGGTTTGGTCCGACGGGTTCTTCAACCGCCTTTACGAGCTGGCGCGGATGGGCAAACGGGCCGTGATGACCACGGGTTTCCGCACGGTGAAAGAAACCTTCGCGCCCGCTTTAAGATCGGCCTTTGGCGCCGGGGGGGTGATAAGCGCCGCGCCCAGGCAATTGGTAAAGCTGGCCCTTGAGCATGCCCATCCGCTAATGGACACATATTTCGCGGACTCGCCCAATTTCAGCGAGGCTCCGGTGAACCTTTATTTCCGGGTGGGGCAGGAAGGGTTCGTGGCCCATTGCCTGCATCTATTCCCCGCGATGGTATGGCCCCGTAATTTAGGCGCGCTTCCTGTCGGCGCGATAGACACCGATTTCCTGACAGCCGCCGTGCCCGACCCGGCGGATTACCACATAGTGGGCGATTCCGACGAGATGGCCACGTTTGAGGTGAGCGGGCGTGGGAAGGAGCAGGGCCCCATCATGCCCAACAGGTTCAGCTTATCCAGTTTCGCCCGGTTCATCGCCCGGCGCGGCGACAGGATACACCATCATTTTCTGCGCCAGCCTATCCGCATCCATCACGCGGATATGTCCAACGAATGGGAAGCTGTGGGGCAAAACGCGGATAAGATAATAAAGCAGGCCCTGGGGCTGAAGAAATGGAACCGGCTGTTCATCCCGTTCGCGGGGTGAAGGGTTATTGATCCGAACAATGGAGCGTAAATGAAAATAGTCCTGGCCAACTGCGTGGGGATAGACGGCGCGGGATGGTACATCATCCCCTACCCCAGCCGGTGGACAACCTCCGCCAAAGGGCATAGCGACGCTTTCACCTATTATCCGAGAGACCTGGGTTATCTAAGCTCACTTTTGAAAAGGGATACCGGCCACGAAATAAAACTTGTGGACGCGTGCCTTACCCGGATGGACAAAGAGGACTACGCCAAACTCATCGCCGGTGAGAAGCCGGACTGGCTGTTGATGGAAAGCTCCACCCGCACCATAAACGAGGACATGTGGGTGGCCCGCGCCGTTAAGGCCGCCACCGGGGCCAAAGTGGCCATGACCGGCCAGCACCCCACCACCTACCCCCGGTCGGTGGAAGGCGTTTGCGACCTGGTGATAAAAGGGGAATACCTGAAACCCGCTCTGGAGTTTTTCAGGAACGGCGCTAAAACCCCTGCCAGCGGCGTCATCGAGTTTGACCGGGGCAACCTGATAGACGTGGATGAACTGCCGTTGCCGGAAGACGGAGACATAAGCCGGTTGGCTTACGCCATGAAAGGCGACCCCATTTGCAGATACCGGGAGGCGCAGGTTTACGCCTCTCGTGGTTGCCCATACAGGTGCGTGTATTGCGTGGCGTGCCACACCTATTACGGCGGGCCGGATTACCGGGCGCGGAACGCGGATAGCGTGGTGGCGGAGCTGGACATGCTTTTCACCAAATACCCCTCGCTGGAAGGGGCGTTTTTCGACGACGAGATCCACAACGCCAACATCGCCCGCACAAAGAAACTGGCCCGGGCCATAACCGCCGCCGGGCTGGACGGTAAACGGTACGACGCCATGTGCGCATACCAGAATTTCGACCGGGAGGCGCTGGAGCTTATGAAACGGGCGGGATATTACCAGGTTCGCGTGGGAGTGGAAACCGCCAGCGACACCGTGGCCCAAGGGCTTCAGCTGGGCGCGAAATACCGGCCCGATAAGCTTAACTCGTTTTTGGATACGGCAAAAGAAATAGGGCTGGGAGTGTACGCCACCTTCACCCTGGGCGGGCCGGGCGCAACCGCAGAGGAAGACGGCAAGACGGTTAAGCTCATGCGACAGCTCATTGAGAGCGACCTGATATCGGACTGCCAGGTGTCCATCTGCACACCCCAGCCGGGAACGCCTTTCTACGATTGGGCGCTGGAAGCGGGGGCGCTGGTGGACAGGGGTTGGGAGGATTTCGACGGTGGCGTGTCCAGCGTGATAGACCTGCCGGGCTATACGGGCGGACAGATAGAGTCTGTCCGTCTCGACGCGCTACATGCTTATGACGAGGCCCGCAAAACACGGG
Organism: Nitrospinota bacterium; assembly: GCA_016208975.1. Lineage (NCBI taxonomy): Bacteria > Pseudomonadati > Nitrospinota > Nitrospinota bacterium. The sequence continues at coordinate 157,611 of JACQXA010000002.1, read as the reverse complement.
ACGGCCGGGTGTTTTACGACAACTGGGACAAGTCTGTTAAAACCGCTGGGATTGCGCCAAAGCGTCCTCTGCTGTTCCGCTCCAGCCGGGACTGGCACATCGAAATGTGCCTGAACGCCGTCCGGCAAAGCTGGACTGAAGCGGAGGTAGGGTTTCTATGTCACGAGGGCCACAGGGCCGGTTTCGAAAATAACCGGCCGTGGCTGAAAATCCTCCCTTACGGGCGCGAAGGCTTTTTAAGCGTGGACGGGCTGGATGGATCTCTTTTAGATAACATCGCCCGGTTCGCGCCGGACACCGCTTTTATCCCATCAAACTCATATCATTGCCGGGGGTATGGCAATGTGCTGGAGGTGGCGGAACGGCTTTCCATACGCGATGTATATTTCATCAACTCCGCCGGGGAGATAATCCCGGCGCGCCGGAGTCAGGCGCGATAGACGGCTTTAGGCTGGAAACGCGGACCGGTCGCCTTTAATATGTTGGTTCATGGTTTTTATATAAGGCTTCTTGTGAATTCCAGAATCAATATGAACCGGTTGTCCGCTTTGCTGGCATGCGCCTGCCTTTTGTTAAGCTCGGCCTGCGCCAGCCACGATCCATCCCTTCTGATGACCTCCGCCGCCAAGGGAGACCTGTCGCATATAGATACCCTGCTGGCCGAAGGCGTGAAACCCGGAACAGCCGACGAGCTGGGGTTCACCCCGGTTATGGCCGCAAGCGAGGCGGGGCGCGTGGAGGCGCTGAAAAGGCTCATAACAGCCGGAGCGGATGTGAACGCCGTTAACTACGCCGGGAAAACCGCGCTGATGCTCTCGGCTGGCAAAAACCGGCCGGAAGCCGCCAGGACGCTACTGGAAGCCGGGGCGAAGGTGGATTTGAAAGACAACCTTTCGCGCACGGCGCTGTTTATCGCAGTCGAGACAAAACATCCGGCGCTGGTGGATGCGCTCATCGCCGGCGGGGCGGACGTGGAAATCGCCGACAGGATGGGCAAGACCCCCCTCATCCGCGCCGCCATGAGTGGCTCCACCCAAATGGTGGCATCGTTAATCAGCGCGGGAGCTTCGGTAAAAGCGAGGGACGCGAACCGCAGGACCGTGCTGATAGGCGCCGCATCCACCGGGGCGGTTGAGTGCATAAAGCTCCTTGTCGCCGCCAGGGCCGACGTGAACGCCACCGACGACCTGGGGCAGACCGCGCTTACCCTTTCCACCCGGCAGGCGGACTGGTCCACCGCCTCAGTCCTTATCGCCGCCGGGGCGGACGTGAACGCCATGGACACCCTGGGGCAAACGCCGCTCATCGAAGCCATAAAGGCCGGGAACGGCCCTGCCGCGCTAAACTTCATAATCCATGGGGCCGACGTGAACGCTGGCGACAACGCCGGGAGAACGCCCCTGATGGCCGCTGGCGAGGTTAATGACGTAGAGACGGCTCAAATACTCATCCAGTCCGGCGCGGACGTTAACGCCGTGGACCAGTATGGGCAGACCGCCCTGGGCAAGGCCGCCATGGCCGGGGCCGCCGGAACGGCTGACGCGCTCATAAAAGCCGGGGCCAACGTGGACGCCGTATCCGGCGCGGGGGAGACCCCGATACTTGCCGCCGCTAAAAATGGGGACGGGCAAACGGTGTCGCTGTTGCTTGCGGCCGGGGCGGATGTGACCCGGGCCGGGCCAGACGGGGTGAAACCCTTCGAGGCGGCCTTAAAGCTGGGGCACAGGAAAGCCTATCAACTCATCCGGGAGCGGGAATATATAACAAAACTTGCGGTGGCGGAAGGCGAGGCTCTGGACAGGCTTTTATTCCATGCATCGCTGGAAGGGATGGAAAACTCCATCCAGGCCATGCTGGAAAAAGGGGCCAATCCCAACAAAGCTGGCGCGCTTAAATTCCCCTATGAATATTACGGCCCCAGGGCGGATGATTTGGCGGGCCTTATCCGTGATGGTTACAAAAACCCAAACAGTATTAATTGCTCCGCGGCCACTCCCCTATCGGCGGCAATACAAAACTCCGCCAATGGCGCGGCGCTGGCGTTGCTTAGAAACGGCGCGGAGCCGGACCGGGCGGATTCATGCGGAAGGACCCCATTGATGTTGGCCGCCGCCACCGGCAACGCGGAAGGGGCCAACCTGCTTCTGCTATTCGGCGCGAATGCCGATACTAAAGACTCCGTCTCCGGGGCCACGGCCCTCCATCTAGCCGCGCTTGGAAACCATCTGAACGTGGTAAAAGCGTTATTGCCGGCGGGCGCCAGGGGAACGGAAGCGGATAACGGCGGATTTGCTCCGTTAAAGCTGGCGCTGGCTTTGGGACATTCCGGCGCGGCTAAAGAGATGGCGGAGAATCTTGAGGGCGCTGGCGCCGCCGTGGCCAGGGATGAGCCTCTTTTCAAAAGTCTCTCAGAAAAAGGCAAGCCAGCGGTGGGCGGAGCCCCTGCGCTGGCCGCGGGTTTTAAGGATTCCCTCGCCTTGCTCACCTCCATCAGGGAAGGTAAGTACGTTACCGGCGATAAATACCGTTTCTCCACGGCCCAGGCCCGCAACAAATATTTGGCCGCGGCTCTTGCAAACCCGGTTTGGCGCAAGGAATTTTCGAGGGCGCGGGGTTGTGGATACAAAACAACGCAAGGCCCATCACGGAAAAACGCATCAGGATTTACCGCCACGGTTCTTTGCGGCGGGAACCAGGGTGGGGCCCAGACGCGCGAAATCCTTGCTGAAAAGCCCGGAGCCTTCTGGACTGCGCCCGGTGGCTCCATTCCGCCGGGAACATATCACGCCGCCGCCATGGCCGTTTGCGGATGCGTGGAGACGGAAGCTGGTGTAGAAGAAAACGGGGAAGAAACCCCATAGCCGGCCTGATACCGCCGTTACTTCCCAAGTTCCTTGCGGAAGAACTCCCAGACGCGCTCCAGCCCTTCCGGTAGGGCGGTTTCCGGCTTGAATCCGAAAACCCGCGAGAAGTTTGAGATGTCGGCGTAATTCCTGATTATCTCCCCGGGCCGGGGTGGCAAATATTCTATTGGGGCGGTTATCCCGGCGTGACGCTCCACGACTCGCTTTACCATATCGCCCAGGCTGTTTATCGAAGTCTCCGTCCCGGAACCCAGCTGGTAGGCTGAACCCCATATATTCGGACCTCCGGCGTTGTGGCGCCCATTCTCCAGCGTAAGGATAATGGCCCGGCACAGGTCGTCTATGTATATAAAATCCCGGGTCTGCCCGCCATCGCCATAGATGGCAAGCGGCCTGCCCTCCAGCGCGTTCCTGAAGAACACCGACACCACGTCGGACTTCATCATCGAGCCCGGCCCATAAACGTTGGAGAAGCGCAGGGCGGCGGTTTGAATCCCATAAGAGGCGTGACAGGCGGACAAATAGCCCTCCACCGCCATTTTCGAGGCGCCATAAGCCGACAGGGGTTTTAGCGGCGAGTTCTCATCCACCGGCTGGGGCGCCTCCCCCACCGCCGCCGAGGAGGAAGCGAATATGAACCTTTTAACGCCGTTCTTAACCGACGCCATGAGGGTGTTCAGGCTTCCGGCCACATTCACCCCGAAATCCAGCATTGGGTCTTTTATGGACTCGGCCACATCGGCGTGCCCGGCAAGATGGGCCACCGCGTCATGCCCGGCCACGGCCCGTTCCACGGCTTGAGGGTCCCGCACATCCCCTTCAATGACGGTAGCGCCGCAACCATCCACCGCCTTCCGGGAGCCGGTCGAAAAATTGTCGAACACCGTTACCCGCGCCCCTTCCGCCACCAGGCGTTTAACCAGGCTTGCGCCGATGAATCCGGCCCCGCCGGTAACCAATATACGGCCCAGCTTCACCGCGTCACCGTATCCAGGTCTTGACGATGGAGCGCATGAAGTTGAACCCGTAAACCAGGTTGGTCCCCTTTTTGCTCACGCCGCTTATCCTGCGCGTTATGGTGATGGGGCGTTCGGTGTGTTTCAAACCCCTCTTACCGGCTTCTAATAGCTGTTCGGCGGCCCAGAACTGGTCCTGCCGCAAGTCCATCTTTCGCAGGGCGTCCATCCGCAGGGCGCGGTAGCCGCTGGAGCAGTCTGTGATCTTAAACCCCGTGAGCAGGCTTAAAAGCGCGCTGAAAAAATGCACCCCGGCCAGGCGGATGGCCGAGTCGCTCTCCCGGGCGCCCAGTATGCGGGAGCCCACCACCATGTCCGCCACCCCCGCAAGCGCCGGGGCGACAAGGGTCTCCAGCTCTTCCGGCTGGTGCTGGCCGTCCGCGTCCATTATCACCACGGCGCCATCGTTGGCCATGGCCTTCGCGGCGTCCAGCCCCAGGCGGATGGACGCGCCCCCGCCCCGGTTTGTCACGTTGCTTATGACCCGCGCCCCCAGGGCCCGGGCCGAATCGCCGGTGCCGTCCGCGCTTCCATCGTCCACCACAAGGGTTATCAAAGGCAGGCCAAGGACCATCCCGGGGATTCGCGGCAGGACCTGGGCGATGTTCTCCACCTCGTTATACGCGGGCATGACGATGATAACGGCGCGCTCCATGGGCGCAAGGTCCTCCATGGACATGAACCGGTCCATGGCGAGCTTTCTTACAAGCCTGTCGAACTGGGCGGCCAGTTTTTCCCGTTTGCCCCGCTCATCAATGAGCGCCACGAATAAAAATAAGACCGATATGACCAATAAGGTGATTATCCTGCCCGAAGGCTGGCCCCGTTCGCCGATCACCCCGGCGGGGATGTTTACAAGGGAGGGGAAAAGGCTAACAAGCAGGATTACTATACCGAACCCGCCCAAGGCGGACACGCTGGCCCGGCTGTCGGAATAGGAGCGCAACTTCCTGATGGCGCAATAAATGGCCACCGCGCCCGTGAGCGCCCCCAACAGCCTTAGGTTCGATATGTGAAAAAGGTCTTCCATGCGGCTTTCCAGGAATTAAACATGGCGCCACCGGCGCTTTAAAAAATGATACCGCACCTTGGGGGCCCAGGCCACAGTTTAACCACCCTAAAAAGCAACCTGGCCCCCTTTTCCGCGCTGTCGTGCGTTACAATATCGCGTCGCGGATAAAACACCGCGCCCATCACTAAAACCAGGAGTCTCTGACAGGATATGGCTGGCGCCGCCGGAGCGGATAAACAAAGGGCCATTATGGCCGTAAAGCTCATGCTTGTGGCGGGGATATTCGCGTGGCTGTACGGCTCCGGGCGGCTGGATTTTGCGGCCCTTGGCATGGCGCTCACCGAAACGCCGGGCCACGTGGCCGCCAGCCTGGCGCTCACATTAACAGCCATCGCCATCGGTGTGGAACGGTGGCGGGCGCTTCTTTCGGCCATGAAATTTTCCGTGGGGTTCGGCCCGGCGCTACGGCTTACCCTCATCGGCATGTTCTTCAGCATCGCCCTGCCCGGCGTTGTGGGGGGCGACATCGTTAAAGCCTATTACCTGGCCCGGGGCCAGAGCCAGAAAACCGCCCTGGTCACCACGGTTTTCTTCGACAGGATAGCAGGTCTGTACACCATGTTTTTAATGGCCGCCCTGGCGGGCGCGGGCGCGGCGGCGTTCGTCTGGATTTCGCCGGATACGCCCGGATGGTGGACGCCATCCATTAAAGGCCTGGTTTTGTTTTCCATAATCGCCTTCGCCATGTCTTCGGTAATGGCGTTATTGTTTATGAGCAAGCGGGTGGGCGAATCGCCAGCGCTGGCGCGTCTTATCGGCCTGCTCCCTTTTTCGGCGGCCATTATGAAAATCCACGGAGCCACCAAGAACTTCGGCAGAGAACCCGGGCTTATGTTGCGGTCGCTGGTTTTCTCCATCATCGCCCAGCTGGTGGCATACGCCTCCATATGGCTGATGGCCGCGGCGCTGAAAATTACGGAACTGCCCTTCTGGCAGTATCTGTTCGCCCTGCCGGTATGCGCGCTGATAAACTCCATCCCGGTGGCGCCCAGCGGGCTTGGCGTGGGCGAGGTGGGGTTTGGCGCGGTGTTCGCCATGTTCGGCTCCAACAAGGGGGTGGAGCTGGCGGTTCTGTTCCACGCGGTGAACATCGCCCTGTGTCTGGTTATTGGAGGGCTCGTGTATCTGTCCAGCTTACGGGGCGACAGCGGCGTGTCCATCGCCAACCTGAAAAACCTGGAGCGGGAAGAGGGAAATAAATAGGACGCCGCCATGGCAGACAAATCGAATAAATCCGCTTCATCTCCTGTTTCAGCGACCCTGTCAAAACTTGCGCTGGCCGCGGGGATACTTATCGCAGTTTGCGTGGGCCTGCTGGGGTTCGCCCACGGCCAAAGCTATTTAAAAGGGGCCGACGACGACCATCTTCTGCTATACCTTTATTCCGTAAAACCCGACAGCGGCGGTAAATATGGCGAATTCATAACCGCCGTGGCCAGGAAAACCGGGACAGCCGGGGAAGAAGTGAAAGCGCGGATTAACGACCGGTTGGAACGCGGCTCCAGCTACATTCTTTGGGAGCGCATGTTCCGCCCCATCGCGAAAACCGCCATGCGGTTGGGGATTTTCGATTCGAGCCGCCAATATCCCCAGGCGGTGGCGTTTTCAATGCTGGCAGGGCTTGCCGGAATGTTTTTGGCCCTCATGGCGGTTACCATAGCCGTGGCCGCATGGCCAAAGGATTTGCTGGTGTTCTCCGCGTTCCTTCTTGCCTGGGGATTGTTGGGCGTTTCGGCCCTAACCGAGCTAAGGCCCGAATACGCCGCCTCCGCCGCATTCCAGATCACCCCCATATTCGACGCCCGGTTCCTGATGAAAGCGCCGGACGCGTGGGATTTTATTTTGCGCCTGCGGCACATCATGGTTTATCCGCAGAACGCGTTCATACCATTCTCCCTTGTTCCCTCGGGCCAGGCGGCCATGCTGGCCATGGCATGGCTTGCCCTGCGTTTTAGCGGAAGATACGCGGCGTCATACGGATTCTTGATCTTCCTGCCCCACATCCACATGGATTACGCCGCCATACTTGCATTTTTCGCCATGATCGCCGACGCCGCGACCCAACCCGAAATGTTCCGCCGCAAACCCCTTTTTACCGCGTTGGGATTGTTACTTACGCTGTTCCTGTTTTTCAACGGCGCTGTGACGCGTTTGTCCGGCGGAAAGGCCTGGATGGCTTTGCTGATAGCCACAGCGGCGGCTTTCGCTGTGGTGACCATTATGGCGTGGCTTCTCGGCTCCGGATACTGGCGAGGCATTGCGGGCAAGATTAGGGCCATACTGCCGGGGGACGAACGGGTGGCGCAAATGGCCGTCATGCTTCTTATATGGGCCGTCACGTTGCCCATAGCCTACGCGGGTTATAAAACCATGGGCGAGACATACAGCTCGGTAACTTTGTGGGCGCAGTTCCACGGGCGCGCGCTATTTTTATTGCGGCCGTTAATCTATATGCTGGTAGCATTCATTTTCATCAAATACATTCTGATGACGGTGTTGCGGCGCGAAGTTTATGCCGCCATGGCCGTGGTTTTGCTATGCGGCATGTTGGGCTACCTACAGTTCAACTACGTTAAAATCACTTTCGAAAGCCCGTTCCCGAGGATGGAGAGGAATTTGATTGCGCTGGACGCCGCCGTGGCTCCGCCCGCCAAAATACAGCCCCATAACGAAACAAAACTTTTCTACCTGATGCTGAAAAGTATCCACACGGGAACGGATCTTTTGACTCCAGCCCTGCAAGACGAGGAGCGGCCATGAGCGGGAAAGAGCCACGGCGGACCGCGTTTTGGGTGACGCTTTGCGTATTGATGGCCCTGGCGGTGGAATCGGCCAGCTGGGCCTTCTTCCGGTTTTACGGCGAGGAAAGGCTTCATTACCACATAAAGGTGGACGAGCGGCTGTTCGCCGAAGAGGTTTTAAACGCCCCGGCGGCCAAACTGCCCGGCCCCACGTTCCATCGGGTGATGGGGTGGGACGAAATACCGGTAAACTCGAACCTGCCGGAGCCTTTCGCGCTGGCAAGCCGAAATGAGCCTTCGAGCCCCGGTAAAACAGGTGTCTCCGTCTATGGCGACTCGTTCACCTATTGCCAGGATGTGGCCGATGATGAAACCTGGCCTCATTATCTTGGGGAGCTCTCCGCGACAGGCGTCGCCAATTTTGGAGCCCGTGGCTATGGGCCGGACCAGGCGTTGCTGAAACTGGAGCTTGATTTAAACGCGGGCCGCCATGCGAAAATCGTTATCCTGAGCGCGCTCAGCGAGAATATCGCCCGGATAGTGAACGTCAACCCGCGTTTTTACTGGGCCGAAGGCTCCGCATACGGGTTCAAGCCGGTATTGGTGGAGGAGAACGGCGTTTTCAGCTGGAAAGGGGATTACCTTGAAAACCTCTCAACCCCCGAAGGCCGCGCCAGCGCCTTGGATGCCGTGGAGAAATACGATTTCTGGCGCGATTACAACCGCCGCAGGCCCACGATCGGCTTCCCATACTCGGTCAGCCTTATCCAGACCTCGAAGTACCTTCTGTTCGACGTTAAACGGTGGGAGGACCTTTGGAAAGAAGAACGCCCTGTTAAGACCATGAGGGCAGTGGTGGATCGGTTCGTGGCGCTGGGCAAAGAGAACGGGTTCACGCCGGTCCTGCTTTTCATCCCGGAGATAGCCGACCTGAAACGGTATCAGCGGAACGGGAAGATGTCTTACGCGGAGTTCGCCGGATCGCTGAAAACGGCTTACGGCCAAAGCGGGCTTGTGGTGGTGGACATCGCCGAGGAACGGTTCGACCCGGCGAGTTTTAACATTACCCCGTATTCAGGCCACGCTTCGGCTTATGGCAACAAAATCATCGCCGGGGCGGTTTTCAGGAAAATAGGGCCTTTTTTGCGTCAGCCCGCAAGATAGCCAGGGCCGGTTTTAGGGTAAACTACACCCGACCGACATCGCCAAAAACAAGGGGAGCGCCTTTTGCCTAATACCGGGTTTGCGCGGGGACTTAAAATATTCGCGGCCCTCGTACTGTTCCATTTTATGGCCGCCGGGGCCATGTCCGCCGTGGCGCGCACCGGCTTCATGGCCGGGCATCACAACGGCGCCGGGTTGTGGGAGTTCGGGAAAGACTCTTATAACTATCACGCCACCGCCGCCGAGCTTGCCGGGATGCTAAAGAGCGGCGATACCGGCAGGTGGCTCCGCAAGGACGAGCCGTTTCACGTTAAAACGCTCTCGATGATCTATTACGCCACCACGCCGGACCCGTTGATGTTCGAGCCGCTGAACGCCTTAGCCTGGGCGGCGCAGGTGGCGCTGGTTTATTTTCTGGTGATGCGCCTGACCGCCGGAGGGGCGGGATTCGCCGGGGCGGCGGCGCTGTTGTTCGGGTTGATGCCTTCCACCCTGTTGCTATCCACCCAGCTTTTAAAAGACCCTTTCTACAACCTTGGCGTATTGCTCATGGGCGCAGGATGGGTGGCCCTGCTTACCAATGAACGGCGGTTCCTGTTTGTCACGGCCCCGGCGCTGGGAGCGGTTATCTGCGGGAGCATCCGGGTGGAGGCCAAACTGATAATAGCCCTTGTCGCCATAATTTCCCTGGGGTTGATAGCCTGGCGGGCCCGGCCCGCATTAATCCATGCCGCCGCCGCTGTCGCGCTAACGTTAATGGCCCTGTTCGGCCAGGTGGCGATTCCCGCATACGCCCAGGAGCCGGACAGGGTTTACAGCGTCGTACGCGCTAATGTCACTGAGGCGGCCTATACCCCACAGCTCCAATCAAAAATAGCCCGCTGGCTGGAAACGGCGCCCTGGCCTTCGGTGGACGAACGGCGCGCGGTTCTCGAAAACCTGGCCCGCGCCCACAAAGAAGGGCTGGAGCCTTTCATGGACCGGTTCCTGACCCAATGGCGTTACACCGGATGGATCCCCCGCGCCATCGAACAGCAAATATTCCGCGCCAGCCAGTACCGGGACAGTTTCCTTACCTATTACATAACGCCCGATACCAACACCGTGGACAGTACGATACTGTTCCGCGATGTTTATGACATTGCCCGCTATATCCCCCGGGGCGCGCAGATAGGGCTGTTCTCGCCCTTCCCCAACACATGGCTTTCCGACGGACAAGGGGGCGGCAGGCTTATCCGCCTTGTAGGAGGGCTGGAGACGGCGTTCTGGTACGCCATGTACATCGGGTTCATGATCTACCTGGCCCGGGCTGGCGCAGGGGCGCATGTGAAGGTTTGGCTGGTAATCTCCGTTGTGCTTTTCATCCTGCCGCTGGGGCTGTTTGTGCCAAACCTGGGCACGCTGTTCCGCATGAGGCACATTTACCTTTACCCCGTCATCATAGGGGGACTGGAAGGATGGCGGCTGATGACTGGGAGGAAACCGTAAACCTCCACGCCAAAGCGGCGGGAAGGGGAAACCGTGTCATGGTGGACCAGCCGAACCATGGCACGAAGAGTTGTTGTCACCCTTCGGCGGGCTCAGGATGACATTTTTCAGGATCTTTCAATTTTTATCCGGGAATCCCGGGACACCTCCCGCGCGTTCCAATCCCATGCCCGATATGGTATCTTTCCGTGTTTGCGTATGCGGGAAGCCAATGCTTTAGCGGGCTTCCATTCCACCTGGTGCAACCTGTTTTGCGGGCATGAAAAAAGCGATAATTCTGTTCATTGCGGCTATCGCGCTGGCGGGCCTTGCGGACCTGGCCCTTTCATCGGCCCGGAAGGTGGTGTACGTCCATGACACCTCGATGAAGGAAGGGGAGTTCTGGGCGGGGCGAAAGGCGCACCGGGCCACGCTCCAGTCGCCTCTTGTGCCCTATCAACTGCCCGGCCCCATGGATGGCTGGGCTGGGTCGGAATCCAAGGAGTTTTCCATAGAAACTCCGTACACCGGTGATACCCGGATAACCATAAGCTTCATGGACAGCCATAATACCGCCCCGCCGGAAATACAGGTGGAAACCGGCGGGATGGAGGTGGCGCGGATAACGCCCGCGCCCGGGTCGGGTTTAACGGCGGACTTCTGGGATTCCAAAGGCGTTCCCTCCACGTTTACGCTGGACGCCCCGGCGGCGCGAATGAAAGATGGGCGCGGCGTTATCACATTCCGGAGCGTCCAGGGCTCCTGGGCGGTTATAAACAGGATTGAGGCCTGCCCCACCCCATCGCCATTGGCCCTACCCGCGGCGGCGCTTGGTTTTATGACGCTGGCCATCCTTTACATCCGCCATGCGCTGGCCTACGGCCTTTTGAAAACCCATTCGGCAAACGCCGCGCTGGCGGCCTTTTCATTGATTGTCTCCCTTGGGATCCTTGAACTCGTGATGCGGAACTTTTTCCCCCAGCGGGAGTTTGTGCCCAACATCCAGACGGTTTACGACCCGGAGCCGGAGATAGGTTTTGTGCTTCGCCCCAATGTTAAAACCACATTGGGATTCGATACGAACCGGTTCGGCATGCGCGATTACGATAGGTACACCAAGAAAAAACCCGGCGGCGTTTTCCGCGTCCTTTGTATTGGCGACTCCTTCACCTTCTCCCTCACCAGTCTCGAAAACTCCTATCCGAAAATATTGGAGCGCGCCCTGGCTGGTGGGTCCAATAAAATAGAAGTAATCAACGCGGGCGTGGCCGGGTACGGCCCCGATGAGGAATACCTGTACCTTAAGCGCTACGGCCTGGAATTCGAGCCGGATCTTGTCATCGTAGGTTTCTTCGTTGGCAACGACATCACCGACAGCCTCCAGCATCCCGCCAACACCGCCATAGATGGGGTTTTAATACATGTGGAGGACGCCGCCAAATTTACCAGGGAAGAGATCTCCTGGGAAAAAACCAAACGGGAGTTTATTAACCGTTTCCATCTCGCGAGGTTTGTAGTAAACAGGGACTATGACGCCATCTTCCAGGCTGTGGGGAAAAAGAGCGATTCCGTGCGGCAGGAGATGAACAAAGTGAGGGCCGATTGCATCACCGATGTGGGCGGCCACATCCATATGCCCAGGGATAAGTTCGACCCGGTGATGGCCCGGAGTTTCACGAAAGCTTTTGAATGGCTGGAGGCGTTTGAAAAGCTGTCGAAGGAAAACAATTTCAAGCTGGCCATCGCCATAATGCCCGATTCCATGCAGTTTGAAACGCCGGAGGTGATCGGTATCCGGAGCCAGATGGGGGCGCAATACGATTTCGGCGAGCCGCAGAAGTCGCTTATGGCGGAAGCAGGGAAACGGGGCATAAAGCTGTTTAACGCCATGGAGCCCATGAAGGCTGAATGGGACGGGAAACCCATCTATTATTGCCGGGACACCCATTTTAACGAAAAGGGGAACGAGCTATTCGCCAACGCGCTTTTGGGCTGGCTGAGAGCGGATAACCTGTTGCCCGTGGGCGTCAGATGAACGCGGCCGGGCAAGAGATGAGAGAGGCGCGCTTTCTGCTGAATCCATACCTTATTCCCGTTTTCTTCGCCTGCGTGGCGGGCGGGGCGCTGATTTTCAAACTGCCCGAAGGCGTAACGGCTGGTATTGTAGCGGCCTTTTTCGCTGTCGCCACCGCCGCCAATCCTCTAAATGGCCTGGCTTTCATCTTTCTTTCCACCCCGTTTTTCCTGGGCGAAAGCGGCTGGCCGTGGTTCTGGCTTTTGGAGGTATTCATATGGGGCGTCCTTCTCTCCGCCGCCGTCCATTGGGCTTTAAAACGGGAGCGGCTCCAGCTCCCTTTAAAGTATTTTGCGGCTTTTCTGCTCCTAACCTCCGCCGCCAGCGTCCCCATTGACGGAAAAGAGTTTTATTACGAGCTGTGGGCCACGGGAATAAAAGAGCAATTCCTTATCTGGCTGGCCGCCCATCCAATGCCGATAATATACTACCTGCGGGTGTTAACGAACCTCGCCACTTCGCTGGGGATTTTCGCCCTTATGGCGCATTACGCGTCTAAAACCGGGTTCCCGTATTTGCGCAGGCTGTTCACCGCATACGCCGCGCTGGCGGGGGTCATTTGCGTTATCGCCATACTTATGGCCTACGATGTGATACCCAGGGATCCGGCCCAGTGGCGATACCTGAGCCTTTCGCTGGTGGGCAGGTACGAGCGCTCCATCACCGGGTTTTCCTACGCCCTTCATTTTTTCAACCAGTACCTGCTACTGGCCTTGCCCATCGCCGTGGGGCTTGTATGGATGAACAGGCAAAGGCCTGTGGCGGTGGGCGCGTCGGCGCTGACGGTCATATTAATCTCCTTTTGCGTGATCCAGGGCGGGCTTCGCACCGCGGCCATGGCCTTCTTCATGGCGGTCATCGTTGTGATATTCATCCTTCTCCGGAACGCTTTGGGCGTGCGTTACAGGAGCGCCTTTTTCACCGGCGCAGTGGGGCTATTGATAATCGCCGCGCTGGTTGGGGTAATTCTGGCCTCGGGCCTGGCTTCGGAACGGTTTGAAAAAGAGCTGTTAGGAAAGTTCAACTGGAAGTTGATCAAGTACTCCTATCTTTATATAAACGATCCGCTCTACTTCATGCGCCACGCGGGGATCATGGAGCCGCGGTTCTTCCTGTGGCACACGGCTGTCCTAATGTTCGTTTCCGCGCCGTTGCTGGGCGCGGGCCTTGGAAGGTTCACCGGGCTTTTCATGGATTACTACGCCTCCGACTGGTACAGCTGGGAGGACATCGGCTTCGCCGCGCGGGAGTCCGCCCACTCCATATATTTCGAGACGCTGGCCAACCAGGGGATATTCGGCTTCATATTGTTTTTCGCCTTCATCGCAACGGTGTTGTTGGCGGGATTCCGCAGGTTCCGCCTCTTGTCCGCCCCGGATGAGCGCATATGCGTGTCCGCGTTGCTGTTTACGGCCCTAATGTGGCTTTTTCTCGGGCTGACGCACCATGTGCCCCTGTGCCGGGCCATAGACAGCTTCTTCTGGATCACCCTGGGCATCCTGGCTGGCCTTTCGGTGGACAGTTTTAGGGAGTGCCGCTTCGGCGTTAAATCCAAAACCATTCTGGCGGGCGCGCTGGCCATGGCGTTCGGCTGGCAGGTGTGGATGGTAATGGAGCGCCCCATTGGCCCCAAGTTCGCCGCCGGGTTTTACGATTGGGAACAACAGCCCGATGGAACGGCTGGCCGCTGGATGGGCCGCCGTGGAGTTTTAATGACGGACGTGGTGGACGGCAAGGTGACGCTGTGGTTCGATTGCCCTCTTCCCGGGCTGGATAAAAACCCGCAAACCGTGTTGGCGGAGATTAACGGCGCCACGGGGGAAATCCAGATTACATCCCCCGGCGTAAAGCAGATGGAAATCCCCGCCTCGCCCGGCGCCTCAAAGGCTCTGGTAAAGATCAGCGCGGGCTACGTCATCAATCCAAAGGCGCAAGGATTCAGCCCGGACAACCGCACTCTTGGCGTTATCCTGCGGGCGAAACCTTAAGACGGGCGTTCTTTCCCCCGCGCCCAATGCTTTTTTAGGGGTTTTTCAGGCTCTCCCAGTCCAGCGTAAACCGTTCTCCGGGCACCGTTATCCCCTTCTCCTGGAGGCAGGCCCGGATCAGCGCCGATATGTCCATCCCCGCCCTGTAGGATTTGTAGCGCAACTCATGATGGGTCTCCGGATCCATGTAAATGGTGACCTTTTTGAAGTGTAGCTCCACGCCGGGCAAGGCGCCTTTGGGCTTTGGCCCTGGTTTAATCCTGGCCCGCTCCGGCTCTTGCGGCCTGTCCGCATCCCCCACCACCGCCTTGGCGATATCCTCCGCCGTGGAGCCCGTGGTGGCCCGCAGGCGTTTGACCCGCTCCTCTTCAGACAAGGGAACAACCACGCCGAACTTGAAATTTCTTTTGGACATATCTCTCCCCTCCTGACGCTTATGCGCTTTGCGCCGTTTGCCGTTTAGCCTTGCCCCACTTGATGCCCGTAAGCTCTTTGAACAGCGCGGCGATCTCCTGCCCGCCCGCGCCCCTCTCGTCCAGCTCCACCACACCCATCCCGGTGGATGCGGATTCCTGATACACCGCCCGCATCCCCAGCGGCGATTCGGCCACCGCGGGCCCCAGGTTGGACAGATGCCCCAGCGCCTCCCGGTGCAAAATAGTGTTCGGCCGGACGCAGTTTGGCGCCAGCACGGCGTTGACGCTCTTTATCCTGGTGATGGGGCGCAGGGCCAGCTCTATGAACTCCTGGGTGCTGTCCATATCCTCCGACGCCGGGATGACCGGGGCCACCACCAGCGTGGCTATGGAACAGGCGTGGATGGCCCTGGCCTGGAGCCTGCCCCCCACGTCCACCACTATCCAGTCGTACTTTCCCTGGTTTTTCTCGATGACCTTTATAAGGCTCTCCTCCGGTGACAGGGTTATCAGCGGTATGGCCGCAAGCCCCGCCGCCTCCCGCCTGCTCATCCACCGGGAGGCGGAAGGCTGGCTGTCGCCGTCTATCAAGAGCGTCCTTTGCCCCTTTAGATGGAGCATGAGGGAAATGTTGGTGGCCAGCAGGGTTTTGCCCACCCCGCCCTTCTGGTTCACCACGGCCAGTATTTCAGCCATATCCTGCTTGCCTCCTGTTTATATAAAACCATATAGCTGGCATGCTGTTATGCCAGCTTATCTTTATATCCCTCTTACCATCATGCCATTATGTTTCCATTAGAACCGCATAATGGCATTATCGCTAAATACCACATAATGGCTTAACAATATATTGCAATTGCCGTCTTGCTGTCAAATTAATTATCTCCACATATCCCTTTTGCTGTTTATACATCTTGCTGGCTTTTTGTACATTATGCCGTGCCGCCGTCATGCTGTTTTGCTGGCTTATTCTATTTAACGGCTTTTCCCGCATCGCCGATATAAGGGCGGGCCGATAAACCGGCTGGGGATGGGACATGCCATGGCCTGGCTGTATCTGGATGCGGGGAGGGGGTGTTTTCTCCGTTTGAAAGTACAGTGGAGGTTCCAGCGATGTCGTCCCGGGCGTAGCGCAAGCGGAGACCCGGGATCAGGGCCTCTTTTCAAATACATATAAGGTCGCGGCCCCGGCTCGCGCTTCGCTTGGCCGGGGTGACATTGCGGGAAACGGTTTGGGCAACAGGCCGTTGAGATCCATGCTGAGATACCACCACCGGGGAGGGGGCCCACTTGCTATTGATGGATTAAGCGAACGGCGGGGAGGGGAGCTTTGATTTGCCGCCTAGGCATCCCTGAAAAGGGCGTCCTCCACGCATGAGCAAAGGGTGTGAGCCATTACGATATGCTGTTCCTGGATGATGTTGGATGAGTCACCATAGGCTATGACGCAATGGTCCGCCAGGCCTTTAGCCGCGCCGCCGTTCCTGCCGGTGAACAGTATGGACCCTATCCCTTTTTCACGGCATTTTTTCAGCGCCAGAAGTATGTTTGGGGAATTGCCGGATGTTGAGATCGCCAGGAAAACATCCCCCGGTTTCGCTTTCGCCTCAATCTGCCTTGAAAATATCTGGTCGAACCCGTAATCGTTGCCGATGGCGGTAAGGGTGGACGTATCGGTGCTGAGCGCTTCGGCGGGCAGGGCAGGGCGGTCCGCCGATAGACGGCACACAAACTCCGCCGCCAGGTGTTGCGCGTCCGCCGCGGAGCCTCCGTTACCGGCGATATACAGCCGGTTGCCCTGTTTATACGCGGCCACAACTGCTTCCGCCGCCTTGTCGAAAGCCGCTATCCGGCTTTCATCCGCCAACAGGCTCTTTTTGGCCTCGATGGAGGCCGTAAGCGCGCTTTTCAGCCTGTCGCCGTGACTGGTCATCAGGCCAGCGCCTCCCGCACTGCTGTGATTATGTAATCCTGTTGCTCAAGGGCAAGATACGGGCCCATGGGCAGGCTTATCACCCTGTCCGCGGCCCATTCGGAGGCGGGGTAATCCCCTTTCTTGTGCCCAAGCCCCTCAAACGCCTTTTGCAGATGAAGAGGGATTGGATAATACACCGCCGTGGGCACACCGGCCGCGCCCAAAGCCTCTTTCAGCTTTTCACGCCGTTCTG
Source organism: Nitrospinota bacterium (assembly GCA_016208975.1). Lineage (NCBI taxonomy): Bacteria > Pseudomonadati > Nitrospinota > Nitrospinota bacterium. Next base: position 140,641 of record JACQXA010000002.1, on the reverse strand, counting down.
TGACTATGGTGTATTGCGCCCACGCGCTCACGTAGCCTTCGGGGATTTCCGGGGTTTTCGCATATCCCAAAAGCCCTTTGGCGTACTTCTGCGCCACCTGCTGGCGTTTTTCTATCTCACCTGCAAGCAGGCGCAGTTTCGGGGAAAGGATGGCCGCCTGCAACGTGTCCAGCCGGCCGTTCAGGCCAACCCTTACGTTTTCGTATTTGTCTTTGCCCTGGCCGTGGACACGGATTGATCTCAACCGGTCGGCCAATTCATCATCGTCCGTGAAAATAGCGCCGCCGTCGCCATAACAGCCCAGCGGTTTTGCGGGAAAGAAACTTGTGGCGGCGCAATGCCCCATGGCCCCGGCTTTTTTCCCCTTGTATTCACCCCCGAACGACTGCGCGGCGTCTTCCAGCACGAAAAGGCCCGATTCCCCGGCGATTTCCATTATCGCATCGTAATCGGCGGGAAGGCCGAAAAGGTCCACAGGGATAACGCAGGCGGGCCTTAACCTTCCCTCGATCCTGGTGCGCTCCACGGCTTTTTTAAGCAGTTCGGGGCTTATGTTGAAAGTTTCCTCCTCGATGTCCACAAACACCGGTGTGGCCCCCAGCAGGGCCGCCGCCTCGGCGGTGGCGACAAATGTGAACGGCGTTGTGAACACCGCGTCACCGGCGCCAATTCCCTTGGCCATCAGGGCCATCACCAGCGCATCGGTGCCGGAGGAGCAAGTTATGGCGTGTTTGACCCCGGTGAAAGCCGAAAGCTCCTTTTCCAGGGCGCCGATTTCCGGCCCCATTATGTATTGGCCGCTCTCCAGGACCTTTTCGATCCCCGCCGCCACCTCGTCTTTTATCAGTGCGTATTGCGATTTTAAATCAATGAAGGGTATTTTCATGGCCTTTCGTCACTTACAGCCTTATGCCTTGTAATATTGCCTGTACCACTCTACGAACCGGGGGATTCCCTGCTCGATGAGCGTGGCGGGTTTAAACCCGAAATCCGCCTTTAGCGAATCTATATTGGCGGAGGTTTCCTTCACGTCCCCCGGTTGCATGGGCATGAAGTTTTTCTCCGCTTTCTTTCCCAAATGCTCCTCCAGGATGCTGATCATCCGCAGGAGGTCCTCGGAATGGTTGTTGCCGATATTGTAAACCCGGAACGGGGCGTAGCTTCTGTCCGGCACGGGAGCGGCCCCGTCCCAGCCGGGGTCTTTTTCAGCGGCCAGGCTTATCACGCGGGCCACGCCGTCCACAATGTCGTCAATATATGTAAAATCACGCCGCATGTCGCCATGGTTGTAAACGTCTATGGGCTTGCCTTCCAGTATGGCCTTGGTGAACTTGAACAGCGCCATGTCCGGCCGGCCCCAGGGGCCGTAAACCGTGAAGAACCGCAGGCCAGTGGTGGGCAGGTTATAAAGGGAGCTGTAGGTGTGGGCCATAAGCTCGTTGGCCTTCTTGGTGGCGGCGTACAGGGACATGGGATGGTCCACATTATGCCGCTCGGAGAAGGGGATGGTCTTGTTTGCACCGTAAACGGAGCTGGAGGAGGCGTAAACAAGATGGTTTACCCCGCCATGCCTGCACCCCTCAAGGATGTTGGCGAAACCCACCACGTTGGAGTCTATATACGCCAGCGGGTTTTCCAGCGAATAGCGCACCCCGGCTTGCGCCGCCAGGTTCACCACCGTGTGGAACCGGTTTTCCGCGAATAGCTTCGCCATGCCCTCCCGGTCTTCCAGGGAGAGCTTTACGAACGAAAAGCCGGGCTCCTTTTGAAGGATGGCCAGCCGGGCGTTTTTAAGGTTAACGTCGTAATAATCGTTAAGGTTGTCCAGCCCGGTTACGGATTTACCCTCCCGCATAAGCCGCAGGGAGAGATGGAACCCTATAAAACCAGCCGCGCCGGTAACCAGTATCTTTTCACCGCTCATAGTTTAATGTCTGGCTGTCTCGAATCGGATTTATCAAAAGGCTTATAGTTTATATCCCCCGGCGTCCGGGGCATAACATTTTTCTTTCATTTCCCGGGCATTCCGGTTTTTTCCAAAACCAGCTTTTTCAGCCCGTCCACCTCACCGGCGGAGGCGATCTCGGCGGGGGTGATCCAAAGGCCCAACTGTCCCTCCTTCTCCAGAAACACCGCCGGGAAAGGCCCCTGGGCCAGGGCGGGGTATTTTTCCGCGAACTCGTCTTTATGCAGGAAAACCGGGGGAGGGGAGAGGGTTTTAATAAAATCGGCCCACTCTTTTTTCATGCCCAGCGAATCGAAAGTGATCATGCACAAGTTACAGCTGTATGTGGCCGGAGAGATGATCTTGTGGGTGAAATCGGTTATCTTGTCGAACAGCGATGACCCGGCGTTATACACGAATATCAGCCTTCCCCCGGTTTCAACCATTTTTAACCCCCTTTGCGCCCAATTGTTTTTCCACCCGCTCCAGAATGGCCCCGGCGGCCCATAGATGCCCCACGGCGTTCCAATGGACATCCCGCTCGAAATGGGGCGGGGTTTTTTCCCGCCGGTACCGCTCCACAAAAAGCCGCTGGAGATTCAGCGTATCAACTCCGGCCTCATGGTAAACCTTCTCCATTTCGTCCAAAAACTTTTCAAACTCCAGCGATGGGGAAACCACCCCGGCGGACACCAACGCCGCAACCAGCGGTTTGCCGTCCCTCACCGTCACCGTCTCATGCAGGCTTTTCACCAGCGTCTCGAACGATTTCAGCTTTTCCGGCTCCGCGTAATGGGCCAGCGCCCCCTCGTCGATCCCGCCCCCGCCAGCCACCCCGGCCTGGGCCGTCCGGGCGGCGCGAACCTCTTCTGCGGTGGCGAAAAACAGGCGGTAGCCCCTGCCGAAAACCTCTTTTACGATGAAGTACGATTCTAAACGGTTCAGAAGGCCCCGGACCAGCGCGGTTTTCCAGCTTTCAGCGGGAATCTCTTTTTCCACGGCCATAAGCTTGCCATCGGGCGACAGGCTGTATTCCGGACGCTCCATGTTGTCGTTAAGGTCGTTGGCGCAAAAATAGATAACGACCATATCGGGGTTGAAGGTTTTTCCGATGGTCTCATAGGTCTTAAGCTGTTGGCCCTGCCCATAGCCGGACATCCCCATGGAAACAGCCTCCAGGGCCATTCCCCGCTCTTCTGCCAGCCTTTCCATGACCCGGGCGGCGTTTTCCTCCGGCTTAACCTGGAGCGCCTCCACGAAGGAATCCCCAAGGATAAGTATCCTGACCACACCGGCGGGTTTGGCGGGGGCGTGTTCCGTGTCGTTAAACCCCAGCGGGTTGGCGGTGAACCAGTTGTCGTAATAATCCGTAACGGCGCGGTGTTTCATGCCCGGATGGAAGGTAACGGGCCTGCCGGGCCATTCTTTGTAAACCAGGTGGGGGGTCTTGATGATGAGCGGCGCGGCAAACTCCAGAAAGGCGGACAAGACCGCCACTGGTATCAGAAACATCAGGATGAGGAAAAGGACTTTTTTTGGCATATGGACCCGCTGGCGGAGAGGTTTAAAGAGGGACGCCCGGAATCAAGCCGAAAACCCCTTTATTCATAAAGCGAAAGCTCTTCCTTGAACTCCGTGGCCCTGTATCCGGCAGACTCCAGCATTTTCACAAGCGATTGCGCGCCGGGCCTGGGAATGCCCAGCCTTTCCTTGGCGAAGGCGAAATAGGCCCCTTTAACCACCATGTTCTCGAACCCGTTGCGGGCGTAGTATTGGGAAAGGAAAGATTCCCCCCTTACGTGTTGAAGGAAATCCCCCTGGAGTTTTTCCTTCTCCTTCGGTTTCAGGACGTGTATCGCTTTTTCGAGGCTTTTGGCGTCGAACTCGTCCAGCAGGCGTTTTAAAATTTCCTCCCTGGCCTTTTTTGTGCGGGCCTTTTTCTTCTCCGCCTCTTTGGCCGCCATTTCCGCCTGGATGAAGGTTTTGCGGGGGCGGTAGTCTTCCCTTATGGCGGTCACGGTGTATGCGGGCACGTTCTGCACCCGGCCCGAGCGGCACTGTTTCTCCACCACGTCCAGGTTCTCCATGATGTAACCGTATTCGTGGCTCTCCGAGAGCTTCCTGGCCTGCTTTTCCGTGACGCCGAAGGATACAAGCCTGTCCACCACCGCCCCGGCCCTGTTGGCCTTGTCTGGCGGCGCGTCCATATCCTCATCGAACTCCGAGGGCTGGCCCATGACCTTTTCGGTGACCGAGTCTATATCAAGCGAAAGTTGCGGGTTGGCCCTTATCATGAATTTGAGCCCCACAACCTTGCGCTTTTCCTTGATGTAGTCCACCTTCACGTTGATGTCCGACAGGGCGTTGATCTCTTTTAACGGCTCTTTTATCACCCGGCGGTTCATGCTCTTAAAATCGGTGTACTCGCCCGTGTCCAGCCCCACAAACTCGCGGAACTTGTCCAGCCCCACCAGCGGCGCCTGGCCGGCGCCCACATAGTCTTTACAAAGGTTGTATATGGCCAGCGCATATTTACTGCGGAACTTGTTGAGGATCTTCAGGTTGAGCAGGGCGAACATCTTGGGGTTGTAAAGCTTCTCTCGCAGGAACGAGGAGTAGTCGTACTCCACCACCCCTTTTTTCACCTTGCAACCGGCCAGCATGGCCGCCACGCCCCATTCGTCTTCACCGTCCTTGTCGAAGACGTTCCAGGCCACTTTCGTGTCCACAAGCTCTTCCAGGACGTTTTTGAGGTATTTGTCGTTACGGTTGTTGGTGTAGCCCAGGTAAAGCGCCAGCTCCTGCATGCGCATCTTGTGCTTTTTGATATTGTTGTTGGCCAGCTCGTGATAGGCGTTGCGCAACAGCACCAGCCACGCCTTGTGTTGCACCAGCGTGAGCTTGTGTGTGACCTGAATGGCCGAACTGTGGGCCTTTATGGGTTTTGTGTCTTCTATCTTCTTCGCGCCGGAAGCCACGGCATTAACCCCCTTCAAGATAACCGGAACCGCAATATAAACGGCCAGGCGCCGCTTTAAAAAGTTCCTTCCACCAACCAACCGGATATAACTTTAATTTTTATGGTGTACGAAGTCAATTAAAAATGTACACCAACATTTCCTTTTCCCCAAGGGTTTTCAAAGGCGCCCATTTTTTCTACCGTTTCAGGTTTTTCAGGTATGCCATGTATGCCATGTTTAGCAAATTCCCCATGTTTTTCATGCTTTTCAGGATTTTCTTTTGCTCCAACCCGGCTTGACATAGAAAGAATGGGCGCCTTTCCATAGAAAAAACGGGCGCCTATCGTTGAAACGGGCGTTAAAGAGGATTATTAAACCTGGCCGGTCTTTCACTATAACGCCTGATTTAATAGCTATTAGAGCTATAATTGGGCAATGCAGGGTTATCTTTCCATTACAGCGTCCCGGGATCTTAGAATTTATGTACACCTCCGGCGTTTCATAGAAGATATGTTCTCCCTACGTAGAAGCCATGGCGCCCTTACATATTGAAAACGTACACCTTTCGTAGAACATAAGGGCGCCTCACGTAGAAGGAACGGTAACCTTACGTAGAATATATGGGCGCCTTTCGTAGAACATCTGGCGCCCCAAGCCCTTTCAACGCATTAAATAAGCTTGCGTTACGGCTGTCTAAACATCTAAAAGCATTAAAAGATTTAAAAGTAAGATAAAAGAAAGATAAAACACTTCAAACCGGAACCGGTGATGACCCAATGTTTCATTGGGAAGGAAAAGAGCGGAATTGCAGGGAAATAACCGGACTATGCTCCAAACGCCATTCCAGGCTGTAACCATGGAAAGGTGCACATAGTTTCTACTTATACCCCTAACAAAGAAAATAGCCCGCGATAAATCAGGATTTTGATAACGGAACTTGAAAAGTTACATTAGGATTTTATAGGGCATGTCCAATTTGCTGGCAAAATGGCTGGCATAAGGCTTGATTTTGGCGGTTCACTAAACCATATTGTATCGAGCCGGAAAAAACATAACCATGGAGCCCAGCAGAGCGGAATAATGAAAACGGTTCTTGTGACTGGAGGAGCCGGGTTTATTGGCGGCAACTTTTCAATAGCCCTCACTCCGGGCGGCCAGTACCGCGTTGTGAATCTGGACGCGCTAACCTACGCCGGGCATCTGGAAACCCTCAAGCCGCTGGAAAAAAATCCCAACCACATTTTCATCCATGGCGACATCCGGGACCGGGCGCTGGTGAAAACGCTACTGACGGAACACGCTCCGGATCACATTGTAAATTTCGCCGCCGAGTCCCATGTGGACAGATCCATAGATTCCCCCGGAGACTTCATATCAACCAACGTAAACGGCATGTTCGAGCTATTAGAGGCGGTGAGGGGTTATTATTCCACGCTATCGGGAGCTAAAAGGGACGGGTTCAAGTTTGTCCATGTGTCCACGGACGAGGTTTACGGCTCCCTGGGGCCCGGCGATGAGCGGTTCACCGAGAAAACCCCTTATGCCCCCAATTCCCCTTACGCCGCCTCCAAGGCCGCTTCGGACCATTTGGCGCGGGCGTATCATCACACTTACGGCCTGCCGGTGAACATCACCAATTGCTCAAATAACTATGGCCCGTACCAGTTTCCCGAAAAGCTCATCCCGCTCCTGATAAGCAAGGCCCGCAGGGGCGAGCCCATGCCGGTATATGGGGACGGGCAGAACGTGCGGGACTGGCTGTACGTGAAAGACCATTGCGAAGCCATAAGGCTTGTGATGGAAAAGGGCCGGGCAGGGGAGACATACAACATCGGCGGCGGGGCGGAGATGAAGAACATGGACGTTGTGAAGATGATATGCGCCATCATGGACGAGCTTTTCCCGCAATCGCCCCACAGGCCTCACGAAAAGCTGATAACCTTCGTTCAGGACAGGCCCGGTCATGACCGCCGTTACGCCATAAACGCCGGAAAGATAGAAAAAGAGCTGGGCTGGCGCCCGTCGGAAACCTTTCCCGCCGGTCTGCGGAAAACCGTACAATGGTATCTCGATAACGAGGAATGGGTGGCCGCGGTGACCAGGGAAACATATAAAGGCGAGCGGCTGGGCGTAAGCGGAAAATAAAATGATCACAAAAGGCATTATCCTGGCAGGGGGCACGGGCACAAGGCTTTTCCCCCTCACCATAAGCGTGAGCAAACAGCTCATGCCGGTTTACGACAAGCCGCTTATTTACTATCCGCTCAGCGTGCTGATGCTGGGCGGCATAAACGACATCCTCATAATCACCACGCCGGGGGACCGGCCGCAGTTCGAGCGCCAGCTGAAAGACGGCTCCCAATGGGGTATCCGCATAAGCTACGCCACCCAGGAAAAACCGGAGGGAATAGCCCAGGCGTTCCTTATAGGAAAAGATTTCCTGGCGGGGGAAGGGTGTTGCCTGATATTGGGTGACAACATTTTCTACGGTGACGGGCTGGCGGACATGATGAAACGGGCCGCATCGCGGGAGCGGGGCTCCACGGTGTTCGGCTATTGGGTGAACGAGCCCCAGCGGTATGGGGTCATAGAGTTCGACGCCAAAGGCCGCGCCGTGGGCATAGAGGAAAAACCGGCCAAGCCCAAATCGAACTTCGTGGTGACGGGGCTGTATTTTTACGACAACGGCGTGGTGGAAACCGCCGAGGGGTTGAAACCGTCGGCCCGGGGGGAGCTGGAGATAACGGATTTAAACCGCGTTTACCTTGAGCGCGGCGAGCTTACTGTGGAGAAGATGGGCCGGGGCCAGGCGTGGTTTGACACGGGCACCCACGACGCTTTACTGGACGCGGCCAATTTCGTGGACACCATAGAGAAACGGCAGGGGCTTAAAATATGCTGTCCCGAGGAGATAGCCTTCAACCGGGGCCTCATCAGCGCCGATGATCTTACGGCCATAGGCGAATCCATGAACAACAACGGGTACGGCAGGTATCTTCTGGGGTTGTTACAGCAAAGGTGGCCCGGTGAAGATTCTTGAGGCGGGGCTGGACGGGATAAAAATTTTCGAGCCGGACGTTTTTGGCGACAGCCGGGGATTCTTCATGGAAACCTGGCAGGAGCAAAGATACACCGCCGCCGGGGCCATCGGCCATTTCGTGCAGGACAACGTGGCCTTCTCCAAACGGGGCGTCCTGCGCGGGCTCCACTATCAATTCCCCAACCCCCAGGCAAAGCTGGTTTACGCCCTTTACGGCGAAGTGTTCGACGTGGCGGTGGACATACGGAAAGGCTCGCCCACCTTCGGCAAATGGGCGTCCGTGATTTTATCGGCGGAAAACCGGCGGCAGGTTTATATACCCCCCGGTTTCGCCCACGGATATTATGTGTTAAGCAAGCGGGCGCTGGTGGCCTACAAATGCGACGACTATTACAGCTCCCGGGCCGAGCATTCCATTTTCTGGAACGATGGAGACATAGGCGTTCAATGGCCGTCGCAAAACCCCGTGGTGTCGGAGAAAGACGCCAAGGCGCCCAGGCTGGCGCAGTTGGACAAAAGCCATCTGCCTGAATAACACCAGGCATTGCGGGAAGGGCGGTTCATGAAGATCCTTCTTACGGGCAAGAACGGCCAGACAGGCTGGGAGCTTCAGCGGACACTGTCAACGCTGGGTGAAGTGGCCGCGCCAGACAGGTATGACCTGGACCTGGTGGATCCCGGCGCCATCGCCGCCGCTATCGGCTCGATGAAACCCGACATCATAGTGAACGCCGCCGCCTACACCGCCGTGGACCGCGCGGAGGCCGAGCCTGAAAAGGCGCGGATGATAAACGCCATCGCCCCGACCCTCATGGCGCAGGAGGCGAGGAAGGCCGGCTCGGCGATAATCCATTACTCCACCGATTACGTGTTCGACGGCGAAACCTTAGAAATCCCGTACACCGAAGAGGCCGCCACCGCTCCGCTTAATGTGTATGGGCACACCAAGCTGGAAGGGGACATGGGGGTGATGGCCTCCGGGGCGCCATACCTGATATTAAGGACGGCGTGGGTGTATTCGGCCATGGCGCGCCCAAATTTTCTTGCGTCGGTAATGAACCGTGCAAGGCAGGGTGGCGAAATCAGGATGGTGGCGGACCAGACCGGCTCCCCCACGTGGGCGCGGGTTGTGGCCGAGGCCACGGCGCAGATAATTTCAAAACTATCCGGCCCCAAGGGGGTTTCGTTCGAGGGTTTTGAGGGCGTTTACAACGTGGCGTGCAAGGGGAACGTAACCCGCTTTCAACAGGCCCGGGCCATTATCAAACGGATGAAACTGGATGCGCCTGTGGACGTTATTCCCATCAAGACCGCTGAATACCCCTTACCCGCCCGGCGGCCCGCCCATTCGGCGCTGTCGGTGGAGAAGGTGGAAAAAACCTTCGGGCTTTGCATGCCCCAATGGGAACAGTCGCTGGGGCTGTGCATGGAGGAGGCGCGATAGCTGGAATAGGCCCCGCCTGGCCCGGAATGTAATTAAAAAAAACGTTAACGGTATCCGTATATGATTTATCTTGATATGTAACCGCGGTGGATATACACTTTAATAGCCGGAAGATGAGGAAGATATGTTCTTCCGAGCGGGAGTCAATCAGATCACTTGGAGATACGCGCGCTAAAAAACTGAAATTGCGGCTTGTTCAATTACAGGCGGCGGAAAATCTGGCTGAAATGAGGTTGTTACCGGCGGCAAGATTGCATTCTTTGAAGGGTGAAATGGAAGGTAAATTTGCCGTTGACCTTAATCATCCATTTCGTCTGGTTTTTGAGTCCGCGCATAATCCAGCGCCCACATTGCCTGACGTTTCACCGGATTATAGGAAAATAACGAAAATCAGCATTTTGGATATAGTGGATTACCATGGTTGAGACATCCCCGAATTATGAGCCTGATTACGCCGTACCGCCAGGCGAGACGCTGGGTGAGACCCTTGAGGCCATTGGTATGTCACAGGCGGAACTGGCCCAGCGCATGGGGCGGCCAAAAAAGACGATTAACGGCATAATAATGGGGACTACGGCCATAACGCCGGAAACCTCCATTCAGCTTGAGCGGGTTCTTGGGATACCTTGCGGGTTTTGGACAAATCTGGAGCGGAATTACCAGGACGCCATCGCCAAAAACAACGAGCGTTCCGCGCTGGGAAAGGAAACCGGTTTTTTGAATGATGTCCCATACCGCGAATTAGCGCAACGCGGATGGATTGCGGATTATCGTAATCCTGTTGAGAAGCTCCAGGAAATCATGGATTTTTTTGGTGTGGCCTCGCCCAAGGAATGCGTTGAAATATGGAACAGGCCGGAAATAGCTTTTCGCCACTCACAAGCGTTTAAAAGTGATAGATGGGCGCTTGCGGCATGGCTTCGTAAAGGCCAGTTGGAGGCGCAAACAACAAACGTTCCAGACTTCGATGGGGGTTCTTTTAAGGGGGTTCTTCGTGAAATAAGGGGTTTAACTAAAGAAAAGGCCTGGAAGTTCGAGCCCGCTTTAAAGGAATATTGCGCTAACAATGGCGTGGTGCTGGCTCTGGTTCAGGAATTAAAGAACACCAGGGTTCACGGCGCGACGCATTGGTTTGCCGGGAAACCGGTTATCCAGCTTACTTTGCGTTATAAAACGGATGATCAATTCTGGTTTTCTTTCTTTCATGAGGCTGGGCATATATTGCTACATGGAAGAAAGGAAATATTTGTTGAGAAAAATATCGGGGGATCTTTGGAAAAAGAAGAAAAAGAGGCCAATCTTTTCGCTTCTAATTTGTTAATCCCCAAAGCGTATTATGAACCATTCAAAAGAAAAGGGCTTTTTACCAGAAAAGGAATAATGGAGTTTTCATCCGGAATGGGTATAGCTCCAGGGATAGTGGTGGGAAGGTTACAACATGATGGATTAATCCCCTATAGATCAAACTTGAATTATCTGAAGAAAACATTTGAATGGGCCTGCAATGGGTAAACTACCACCGCAGACGAAGGTTTCACCGCTTTAAAAACTTCCAACCTGTTTCTTATGCCACTCGTACGCTGTTTTAACTATGGCTTCAAGCTCCGCGTATCGCGGTTTCCAGCCTAGCGTTTCCAGCGCCCTGGCCGATGAGGCCACCAGCGCCGGAGGGTCTCCCGCCCGTCTGGGCCCCTCAATGACCGGCACGGATTTCCCGCCAACTTTCTCCACCATGGCTACCACCTCCCGCACGGAATAGCCGGTTCCCGAGCCAAGGTTGAACGCGGAGGGCGCGCCGCCGTTTAACAAATGCTCCATGGCTTTTAGATGCGCGTCTGCCAGGTCCATAACATGCACATAATCCCTGACGCAGGTTCCGTCGGGGGTTGGATAGTCCGCGCCGAACACGGTTACCGGCCCGCGCCGGCCCAGGGCGGCCTGGATGGCCAGCGGGATAAGATGGGTTTCCGGGTCGTGGTTTTCACCAAGCCTTCCTTCCGGGTCGGCCCCGGCGGCGTTGAAATAGCGCAGGAACACCGGTTTAAGGCCGTATGCGCTGGAAAAATCCTCCGCCATCCGTTCAAACGCCAGCTTGGAGAAACCGTATGGGCTTATGGGGGCCTTGGGGTGGGTTTCCGTCAAAGGCGTCCGCTCCGGATTTCCATACACGGCGCAGGTGGAGGAAAACACAAGGTTTGAAACGCCGTTGCGCCTCATGGCGTCCAGCAGGGCCAGGCCGTTGACCACGTTGTTGCGGTAATACTTGGCCGGGTCCGTGACAGACTCACCCACGTAAGCGCTGGCCGCAAAATGCATCACCGCCGATATGGAGCGCGTCTTGAATACGCTGTCCAGCAGGGCTCCGTCCCCCACGTCGCCCACCACAAGCCTTTGCCCCAGCGCCGATTCCTTGTGTCCGGTGGAAAGGTTGTCGAGGATTACAGTCTCCCATCCGTTTTCCCGCAGATAAAGGGCGCAATGGCTCCCTATATATCCGGCCCCGCCGGTGACAAGAACGGTTCCCTTAACGGTCATTTTTCCCGGTTACCAGTTTGATTTGAAACGCTCCGTGGCCCGCGCCACGCCAGAGCATTATATATTCGCCGGGCCGCCCGGCGGGGGGCATTTTACGGGGGAACGGCAAAGATGTTACAATTTCAACCTCAAGCGTGTGACAACCACTATTTAACGCAGGCGGCGGCGGGCCCATAAAGAAGGGGCCCCCGGCGGCCGATAAAGGAAATAATGAAGGCCCGAATAGCCATAAGGAACCCGCACACTTACATAGTGCTGGCCACCGACGCGGCGTTGATATTCGTCGCGTACTGGCTGGCCTACTGGCTCCGGTTCGAGACCGGCGCCGGGGAGGTTAACGATTTCTTCTGGAGGACCGCTCCGGCCGTCATTGCGCTCAAACTGGTGGTTTTCGCCTTTTACGGGCTGGAGTCGGGCATGTGGAGGTACACAAGCCTTGTGGACCTTATAAACCTTGTCAAGGCGGTGGCGGTAAGCTTCGCCACTATCATGGTGGGGCTGTTCTTCTGGTACTACTCCTCGGCGGCCGGCATGGTATCCCGCTCGGTTTTCATAATAGATTCCATAAACACCCTGGCGCTGGTGGGCCTGTTCCGGGTGTCCATCCGGCTTTACTACAGCCGCGGGCTGGGGATGAAAACACTGCTTAACGCCTTGCGCCCGTCCCGCGCCGGTAAACGTGAAGGGGGGATGCCCGCTGTCATATACGGCGCCAACGAACGGGGCGAGCTATTATTGCGCGGTATGACCGGCGGCGAATGGGCCGGCCGGTACGACCTTGTGGGGATAATAGACGACAACCAGCAATTCTCCGGCTCGTCCATCCACGGTTACACGGTACTCGGCTCCATGGATAATTTCGAGGACATTGTGACCCGGCTCGGCGTGCGGGAGCTATTGGTGGCCTCCCAGCTGTCCGGCGAGAAGCTGGAGGAGATGAACACCGCCTGCAGGGCGCATAACGTGACCATGCGCGTTATCCCCGCCTATCTGGACGGGGAGCATGGCAAGATTGACGTGTCGCATCTGCGCAACATACAGATCGAGGACCTGCTCAACCGGGAGCCTGTGAGCATAGATTTTTCACGGGTGGAGGGGCTTTTGAAAGGCAAACGGGTGCTTATAACCGGGGCCGGGGGCTCCATAGGCGCCCAGCTGGCCCGGCAGATAGCAGAGTTCGGCCCGTCCAAACTGGCGCTGGTGGACGTTTGCGAGAATTACCTGTACCACCTCGGCGTGAACATGAACGGTTTCACCGGCTCGATGCCCATAAGCTACCATTGCGCCGACGTGGCGGACAGCGCCAGGATGGACATGGTTTTCGCCGAGGAGCGGCCCCAGTTCGTGTTCCACGCCGCCGCGCACAAGCATGTGCCCCTTATGGAAATGAACAAGGGCGAGGCCGTGCGGAACAACGTGGGCGGCATCGTGGCGCTTTCGGCCCTGGCGGAGAAATACGGGGTGGAGCGGTTCGTGCTCATCTCCACGGACAAGGCGGTGGACCCTTCCAACGCCATGGGCGCCACCAAAAGGATGTGCGAGCTTTACATAAAAAGCCGGTCGAGGAACGCCAAGACCATTTACATGGCCGTGCGGTTCGGAAACGTCCTTGGAAGCAACGGGTCGGTGGTGCCGCTGTTCCTGAAGCAGATAGAGGACATGGGGCCGGTTACCGTAACCCACCCGGACGTGGAGCGTTATTTTATGACTATCCCCGAGGCGGTGCTGTTGATATTGCAGACTGGCGCCATGGGCGGCCAGGGGGGGCTTTTCCTGCTGGACATGGGCGAACCGGTGAAGATAGCCGACCTGGCGAAGAAAATGATAAGGCTGGCCGGATTCGAGCCCGGGCGGGACATAGAAATCAAGTACACCGGCCTGCGCCCCGGCGAGAAGCTCCAGGAGTTCCTAAACGGGGATGGGGAGACGCTGGGCGCCACCGCCCACCCGAAAATAAGGACCGTGGTTGGCGGGGACGAGGCGTTGGACGGCGTCGAGGAGCTGGCCCGTTGGGCGGTGGACAACTGCCTGGAGGACGGCGAAGGGGTGTACCACCAGATATTGAAACGCCTCAAAAGCCCGGCCCAGAGCCTTGCGGGCAACATGGTGGAGCTAAAGGCCGTCAGGAGATAATCCGCCCTGAATGGCTATTGGTTATTCCGCCGATGTTGCCCGGAGCCGGTATAAAATCCCGTCTGTCATGTCGCTGTCGAAACTGAAAATCCCTTCCACGGTCACCGGCTCCTGTTTATAGGCCACGGGATTGGCCGTCTCCACGTAAACCATGTTGGCCGGGGTTCCCGGGACACAAAAGAAACAGGTGGGCGGCGTTCGCGCCAGGATGAATTTGCGCAGTTGCGTTCCCGGCTCCAGCGGAGTTATGAAACCCGTGACGCGGGCGCTCTTCCCATTAAGGGTTAATACCTCCGGCTGGGCCTCCACGCTGAATAACCTGTTCTTGTCCGTGATGTAGTTAATATCCACCTTCTCAAGTGTCGTCCAGGGAACGGAACCGGGGGTTTCCTCCAGGTGACGGACTCCTGTCACCGCCTGATGCTGTTTTACGATTTCGGGGGATATGGACAGGAGCAACGCCACTATACCCCCAATGGCAAGCAGGCTCCGCCCGCTTAATGGAGGGCCCCCATCTTTCAGGAAAAGGCGCTTTAACCAGCCAGCCAGGCTCATTTTTTTAACGCCTGGGCTGAGGCCGCATTATGTGTGTATTTTAAAACCATTAAACCATTTTACCATTCCCGGCGCTGGCTGTTTGCCCCCGGCATGGGCAGGTGGTGTCCCAGTTTGAAAGCGCAGGGGAGATTCTTCACTTACGCTCAGAATGACAAGATAAAAGCCGTTGATAACATTGTCATCCTGAGCGAAGCGCAAGCGGAATGAAGGATCTGTCAATTATTTGAGATTCAAACTGGGACACTACCCATGGGCAGAAAAATTTGAATTGAGGGTGGTTGATGGGGTAAAATCCCACCTCAACTTGTGTCCGCAGTGGCGGGCGCGGGAGCGAACTATATCAAATAGCGGTGATTACATGTCCAAGTCTTCAGTGTTGGGAGAGTTCTGGGATTTCCTTAAAGTCAGGAAAAAATTCTGGCTGGGGCCCATAATTCTTATTCTGCTGGCCCTCGGGGCGCTCATCGTGTTCACGGAAGGTTCCGCTTTGGCGCCTTTCATATACACGTTGTTCTAGAAGCCACCGGGCGGTTCCTTTTAATTGGGAGAATAAGCCATTTACATACTGGGGATATCCGCGTTCTATCACGACTCCGCCGCGGCGCTGTTGAAAGACGGCCAGATAGTGGCCGCCGCCCAGGAGGAACGTTTCACGCGGAAAAAGCACGACGCCGACTATCCGGAGCACGCGGTGCGGTTCTGTCTGGAGAAGGCGGGCATCACCGTGGCCGACCTCGGGGCCGTGGCTTTCTATGACAAACCCTGGATAAAGTTCGAGCGCATCCTTGAGACCTACCTGGCTTACGCTCCGCAGGGGATCACCACGTTCTTCAAGGCCATCCCCCTGTGGCTGAAGGAAAAGCTGTGGATGCGGGACCACCTCCGCGAAAAGCTGGGATACGAGGGGAAGATAATATTCCCGGAGCATCACGAGTCCCACGCGGGCTCGGCCTTCTACCCGTCGCCCTTTGAAGAGGCGGCCATTTTGACCGTGGACGGGGTGGGGGAGTGGGCCACCACCTCGCTGGGCGTGGGCAGGGGTAACGGCCTGGAGTTGCTCTACGAAATGCATTTCCCCCATTCGCTGGGGCTTTTATATTCGGCGTTCACCTACTACACCGGGTTCAAGGTGAATTCCGGCGAGTACAAGGTGATGGGCCTGGCCCCTTATGGAGAGCCGAAATATGTGGATCTCATCTACAAGCATTTAATAGACCTCAAGGAAGACGGCTCCTTCAAGCTGGACATGGGCTATTTCAACTACGGCGCCGGGCTTACCATGACATCGGAAAAATTCCACGCCCTGTTCGGCGGCCCGCCCAGAAAACCGGAGACCCGGCTTTCCCAGAAAGAGATGGACCTGGCCCGGTCGGTGCAAGTGGTGACCGAGGAGGCCATGTTGCGCATGGGCCGCCATGCCCGGAAGGTGACCGGCCTTTCCAGGCTTTGCCTGGCCGGGGGTGTGGCTTTGAACTGCGTGGCCAACGGGAAACTGCTGGCCGAGAAGGTTTTTGACGAGATATGGGTACAGCCCGCCGCCGGAGACGCCGGAGGGGCCTTGGGAGCGGCGCTGTTCGCCTGGCACAAGGTGGAAGGCCAACCCAGGAAGGCCGACGGCAAACGGGACGTTCAGAGGGGCTCTTACCTTGGCCCCCATTATTCCGACGAGGAAATCGGAAAATACTTGGAGGAAAGCGGCGCCCCGTTCACAAAATATTCCAGCGAGGACGAATTGACCACGGCCGTGGCCAAACTTGTCGCCTCGGAAAAGGTCATAGGCTGGTTCTACGGGCCCATGGAGTTCGGCCCGCGCGCCCTGGGGGCCCGGAGCATCATCGGCGACGCGCGCTCCCCGGAGATGCAGTCGGTGATGAACCTGAAGATAAAATTCCGCGAATCGTTCCGCCCCTTCGCCCCGTCGGTATTGCGGGAGCGGGTGGCGGATTATTTCGATTATGACGCCGAGAGCCCTTACATGCTCATGGTGGCCCCGGTGCGGAACGATCACCGCAAGGCCATGACCGCCGAGCAGGAACAGCTTTTCGGCATAGAGAAGCTCAACGTCCCCCGGTCGGACATACCGGCCATAACCCACGTGGACTATTCTGCCCGGCTCCAGACCGTGGACAGGGAGCGCAACGGCGCATATTACGAGCTGATAAAGAAATTCGAGCGGATCACCGGTTGCCCGGTGATAATCAACACCTCCTTCAACGTGCGGGGCGAACCCATCGTTTGCAGGCCCGCCGAGGCCTACAAGTGTTTCATGCGCACCAACATGGATTACCTGGTGCTGGGCAACTATGTGCTGGACAAGACCCAACAGCCCGCCCTTGAGGGGGACACCGACTGGCAAAAGGAGTTCGAGCTGGACTAATGGCCATAGGCGAGAGCGTAAAAGAAGTACGAACAACCTGGACAGGTTTCACCGTCATCTTCGGCGTCATCGGCGGGATTTTGTGGTGGCGCGGGCGGGCGGCCTATCCTTATTTCCTAGGCGCGTCGGCGTTCTTCGCCTTCTTCGCGGCTTTCGCCCCCATGGCGCTTCTGCCCTTCTACCGGCTTTGGATAAAGTTCGCCGCGGCTCTGGCGTGGTTTAACACGCGGCTGTTGCTGGCCATCGTGTTTTATTTGATCATCACCCCCACGGGGCTTATCATGCGCGCCCTGGGCAAGGACCCCATGGACAGGCGAATAGACAAGAGCGCCGCCACCTACTGGAAGAAGCGGGAGCCGAATACCGACCTTGCCAGTTACGAGAAGCAGTACTGACCTGTCAGACGTATTTGCTGGCCAAAAACCAGCGGTAGGCGCTTTCCAGCCCTTCCTCCAGGCTTATTCCCGCGTTCCAGCCGTATTCGCCCAACCGGGAGACATCCAGCCTTTTGCGGGGCGTGCCGTCGGGTTTTGAAGGGTCAAACTTCACCTCCCCCTCATACCCCACAACACTGCATATCAGCCGAGCCAGCTCGGCGATGGTAACATCCACGCCAGTGCCGATGTTCACCATTTCCGTAATCCCTTTTTGCATTACGAAAAGGCAGGCTGAGGCCATGTCGTCGGCGTGCAGGAACTCCCGGGTGGGGGTTCCGGTGCCCCATACGACTATTTCCGGCGCTTTGGCTTTTTTCGCCTCGTGCACCCGGCGCAGAAGGGCGGGCAGGACGTGGGCGTTGTGTATGTCGAAATTATCGTTCGGCCCGTACAGGTTCGTGGGCATGACGGACACAAAGCTTGCGCCGTACTGGGCGTTATAAGCCTCGCACATTTTTATTCCGGCTATCTTGGCCACGGCGTAGGGCTCGTTGGTGGGCTCCAGCGGGCCGGTGAGCAGGTGTTCCTCCTTCATAGGCTGGGGGCAATGGCGCGGGTAGATGCAGGAGCTACCCAAAAACATCAGCCGTTGCGTTCCGGCGCGCCAGGCGGCGTCTATCACGTTGGTCTGGATGATCAGGTTGTTGTAGATGAACTCGGCCCGGTACGTGTTGTTGGCCATGATGCCCCCCACCCGCGCCGCCGCCAGAAAAACATATTCCGGCTTTTCAGACTTGAAAAACTCCCGCACGGAACGCTGGTCCTCAAGGTCGAGCTGGCCCCTGTCCCGCTGAAGAAGGTTGGAGTAACCGTTTTTTTCAAGAGCGCGGCAAATGGCCGACCCCGCCAGCCCCTTGTGTCCGGCCACAAATATTTTCGATGTTTTTTCCACGGTATTTAACGATCCCCGAAAGGCGCCCCAACAGGGCGCGACAGGGGCATTTTATAGCAACCGGCGGTTTTCTGGAACCTATATGAACTTTATACGGCTCATTGCGAAGGCAACCATGCGCAGAAGCAGGGCGCCGTGGCTCCAGCGGTTTATGTTGGTCTCGCCGTAAAGGCGGGCGCGGTATCGCACGGGCAGGTCCACAATCTTCATGTTGGCCTTGGCGGCGCCGAATATCAGGTCAAAATCGCCAAAGGGGTCGAAATCGCCGAAATAGCTCCGGTTGGCGGCGATGTTCTCGTAATCGCTTTTTCGCAGAACCTTCGTGCCGCACAGCGTGTCTTTTACCGGCTGGCCCAAAAGCCACGAGAAGGCCAGGCTGAAGAACTTGTTGCCCAGCAGGTTCAGGAACCGCATGGCCTGGTCTTCCATGGGATAGACTAAACGTACACCATTGACGAACTCCCCCTTGCCGGAGGTTATCACCTCCAGGAACCGGGGCAGGTCTTCCGGCGGCACGGTAAGGTCCGCGTCCAGGATCATCAGCACGTCGCCTGTGGCCGCTGTAAAACCCTCCCGCACGGCGTTGCCTTTGCCCTTGCCGGTCTGTTTTAACAGCTTCACGCGCATTCCGGGGTGGTTATTAATCTCCCGTTCGATGGCTGAATAGGTGTCGTCTTTGGAATGGCCCTCAACGAAGATAAGCTCGGTTCCCGCGCCCATTTGCGGCACGCGCCTGAAAATGTCCGGAACGTTCCCCGCCTCGTTACGCGCGGGAACCAATACGGACACCACTGGTTTTTGAGATGGCCCAAAACCCACCGGACGCGCCACGATGAAATTGGTGAGCGCCAGATGTCTTAATGGCCACAGTTTTACAAGGTAGCGGTTGCACATGGTTGTCACGGCGGGAATATCAAGGGGTAGCATCACCTCGCCGAAACTGCGGATCATCTCCAAATCCGTGAGCGACAAAAGGTTCGCCACATCCTCCACGGTAAGCCAGTTCTGCGTAAGGTTCGGCGTGGAGAGCCCCAGCCGTTTGGTGAATGACAGCGGCGCCTCCCACAGCTTGCTGTAGAGGTTCATCACAACCCTCGTGCGGGGCGAACAAAGCTTCCGGACGCGCTCCAGGGCCTGTTGCGCGTCCCACAGGTCGTTAAGCAGGTCGGACAGGATGATGAAATCGAACTCCCCGGCCATATCCAAATCGTGCGCGTCGGCGTTGATGAATTCCAGCTGTGGATGCCTCTGGCGGGCCGCCAGGATTGTTTCCGCTGAAAAATCCACCCCCACGCCTTTGCCGGGCTTTAACGCCGCCAGAAGGTCGCCCCGGCCGCATCCCATCTCCAGCACCCGGCTTCCCTGGGGGATGATGAACCGGTAAACCCCGGCCAGCCTTTTATGGTACGCGGCGCTGTGGCGTTTGTATTGGTCCAGATCCGGCGCCAGCGAGTCCCAATGCTCCATCCGCTTGCGGGTATATTCGTCCCGGGCGGGGTCTAGATAAACTGATGCCGGCATATCAACAACGCTCCATTAAACGCCGCGTTTCCCAACGGTGATTATTCCAATCCATTCGGCGCCGTAGGCCGAGAACAGCGCCACAAGGGTAATAATGTAGCACGTGAACCGGGGGTCGTAATCGCTGAAAGTGAGGGCCAGTATGGCGCTTTGAACGGCGATGACGCCCATTACAAGCAACCTGTCGCGGGTGAAGACCGTAATATAACTCCTGACGGCCCCGGCGGCGGCGAGAATGTAGAACACCGGCAGGACCGTGAGCAGGAAAGCGTTGTGGGCGGGAGTGTAGCCGCTCCGGGTAAAGATGTAGGCGGTGTAGAGCCGGGTGGCGAAAAGCTTGAGAGTGTCCTTGGGATAGGCGGTGAAATAGGTGAACGAATCTTCTATCACGTTCTTTTTTTCCCATTGGAACGGGGGCATTTCAATTTTGTCCAGCCCCCACACAAGATAACCGCCGGTGAGGTTGTCCATCACCTGTATATGGTCCGTGGCTTTCTGGAACTCCGTCATCAGGAAGGGGGAGGCCGCGATGGCCGCCGCAATACAGGCCGAGTAGATGGCTATTTGAACCTTCCGGGACAAATATGACAGCAGATAAACAAGAAACACCGGGAATATGAACACCCCGTTGGGCCGGAGCGCGGCGGTGAACAGGCAGGCTGGGGCCGCCAGCCATATCCATCGCCCGTTTTCGCCGAAACGGACCAGCGCCCATACGGATATGATGACGAACGAAATGAACAGCGAGTCGGTAAGCGCATACTGGATCCAGTATATGGCGTAATGGTTCAGCGAGAAGAACAGAGCCGACAGCGCCCCGGCAGTCTCGGAGAACACCCGCGCCCCGGTTCCATAAACGCATAGAAAGGCGATGAGGGAAATAAAGGTCTGGACCGCGATGGCGGCTATTTTGAACGATTCCCCTTCAGGCGCCAGTATTTTCATAAACGCCAGGTAAGCCACGAACCCGGAAT
Source organism: Nitrospinota bacterium (assembly GCA_016208975.1). Taxonomy (NCBI): domain Bacteria; kingdom Pseudomonadati; phylum Nitrospinota; species Nitrospinota bacterium. Next base: position 119,825 of record JACQXA010000002.1, on the reverse strand, counting down.
AATTCTGGTCGCGCCCAACTATTGCGCCGTGGGCCAGAAGGTAATCCGCCGAGTCTATATACCTGGGCGTGTCGCCGCTCATGATGATGGGGGAGCGGAGGAACCAGGCGTTGTGGGCGATAAATATTACCGCCGCCAGCAAAAGGATAACGCGGTTATGGTTGGAACGGGGCAAACTGGGCATCAAAACGCCTTAGCGGTTAAATGTTGCGAAAACAGGCGCCTCGCGCCATCCTCGAGCAAGTATGGTAGCCGTGAGCCATGCAGGTGTCAATTTCGGGTGGTGTCCCAGTTTGAATCTCAAATAACAGACAGATCCTTCACTTCGCTTGCGCTTCGCTCAGGATGACAATGTTATCAACGGCTGTTATATTGTCATTCTGAGCGTAAGTGAAGAATCTCCCCTGTACTTTCAAACTGGGACACTACCCAATTTCGGGGCATATTGCCTTATACCCGCCGAAATGACAAAATCTCCCATTACGGCCATTATCAAACTCATAATAACCGGATGACGAAGCGAAAAATCCTGTTTTTTATCACCGAGGACTGGTACTTCCACTCCCACAGGCTGGCTTTGGCCAGGGCCGCGCGGGACGCGGGATACGAGGTTACCGTGGCTACGGCGGTGAACCGCCACGGCGATAAGATTGCCGCAGAAGGGTTTTCGCTTGCACCGCTGAGCCTGTCCCGCCGGTCGCTGAACCCATTCTCCGAGGCAATGGCGATTGCGGAAATAGTGGCTATCTATAAACGGGTGAAGCCCCATGTGGCCCATCACGTGGCGTTAAAACCGGTGGTCTATGGCTCCATCGCCGCGTCTTTGGCCGGTGTGCCGGTCACGGTGAACGCGCTGGCGGGGCTTGGGCATATTTTTGTGGCCCAGGGGTTCAAAGCGTCGGTCACCCGGACCGCCATAAAAACCGTACTGCGGCTGGCCATGGGACGCAAAAAATCCTGCGCGATTTTCCAGAACCCGGACGACATGAACACGTTCGTTAGCGGGAAAATCGTTACGCCAAGCCAAGCGGAACTGATAATGGGCTCCGGAGTGGATACGGACGTTTTCACCCCCCCGGGCAAGGAGCCTTCCGGCGCGCCGGTGGTTCTATTGTCTTCCAGAATGCTTGCCACTAAAGGGGTTTATGATTTCGTGGAGGCGGCGCGGATATTAAAGTCCCGCGGGGCCGCCGTCCGCATGGCCCTGGCTGGGTCTCCGGATGAACATAATCCATCATCCATAGCTCCGAGCCAGCTGGCTGAGTGGAACGATGAAGGCGTGGTGGAATATTGGGGCCAGCGGGACGACATGCCGGATACCTTGAAGAAAGCGTCCATAGTGGCCCTGCCCTCCTTTTACGGCGAAGGGGTGCCAAAATCACTCATCGAGGCGGCTTCGGCGGCCCGGCCCATCGTGGCTTACAACATAGCCGGGTGCCGCGAGATAACCCGGCATGGCGAGAACGGCCTGCTGGTCCCGTTGCGGGATGTAAACGCCCTGGCCGGAGCCATAGAAAAACTGTCAACCGATCCGGCCTTGCGGCGCAAAATGGGCGACGCCGGGCGGGCGGCCGTTATAGAAAAGTTCTCTGAAAAGATCGTGACGCAAAAAACACTGGCCCTTTACGAACGCAAACTGGCCGGGGCGGGACTGTGACGCTGAAGAGAGTATTCGACCTGGCGTTGGCGCTGGCGTTGGCCCCACTGTTGGCGGTGATAATGGTTTTTGTGGCGCTGGCCGTTAAAATAACATCGCCAGGCCCCGTGCTTTATTTTTCCGAGCGGGTGGGGCGCCACAGGAAGCATTTTCCCATGGCCAAAGTGCGTAGCATGAAGATAGACACGCCGCAGGTGGCCACCCATCTTCTGGCCGATCCGCATAACCACCTTACCCCCATCGGAGGGTTTCTGCGCAAAACAAGCCTGGACGAAATCCCCCAGCTTTGGAACATCATAAAGGGGGACATGAGCTTCGTTGGCCCCCGCCCGGCGCTTTTCAACCAGGACGACCTGGTGGCCCTGCGGGAAAAATATGGCATAAACGATTTGAGGCCCGGCCTTACCGGATGGGCGCAGGTGAACGGGCGGGACGAGCTTTCCATCCCCGACAAGGTGGAGATGGACCTTTATTACAAGGAGCGCCAGTCGTTCCCGCTGGACATATACATACTGTTCCTGACGTTTATCAAGGCCATTACCGGCCATGGGGTGAAACACTGAACCCATGAAAGTTCTGGTGACGGGGGCTTCCGGTTTTGTTGGCAGGCGGCTGGTTCCACGGCTTCTTCTGGAAGGGCACGAGGCGGTTTGCGCCTTGCGGTCGGCCAAGGGCGGCAAAGGGCTTCCAGAGGGCGTTAAAACGGTTATAACCGGGGAGTTGGAGGCGAGCGCGGATTTGCCGGGCGCTCTTGCCGGGGTGGATACGGTTATCCATCTGGCGGGCCGGGCCCACGTAATGCATGACAAGGCCCAAAATCCGGCCACGGAATATTACCGGGTGAATGTGGAAGCTTCCCGTGTTCTGGGTGAGCGGGCCGTGGAGGCGGGGGTGAAAAGGATAGTTTTCGCCAGTTCCGTAAAAGCCATGGGTGAACGAACCTTAGAAATCCCGTACACCGAAACATCGGTCTGCGCGCCGGAGGACGATTACGGCAAAACCAAGCTTGAGGCGGAGAACGTTTTAAAAGGGATATGCGCGCGCGGTGGCGTGGAGCTTGTCATCCTCCGGTTCCCGCTGGTTTACGGGCCCGGCGTGAAGGGGAACATGGCCGCGCTGGTGAAAGCCGCGCGAAAGGGGATTCCGTTGCCACTTGGCGCCGCCACGAACTTGCGGAGCCTGATATTCGTGGACAACCTGGTGGACGCTATTATTGCATGTTCAAAAAATCCATCTGCCGCCAGCGGGATTTTTCTTGTGAGCGACGGGGAGGATATTTCCACTTCGCGCCTGTACAGGCTTATCGGCGAGGCTATGGATAAGAGATTGAGGATTCCAGCCGTGCCATTAGGTTTGATGAAAACTTTGGGACAGGCAGGGGACATGGCTGGCGCGCTGATGGGGCGAAAAATGCCCATCACCAGCGGCGCGGTGGAAAAGCTGTTCGGCTCCCTTCGTGTGGATAGTTCTAAAATCAGGGTCGCGCTAGGCTGGACGCCGCCCTATTCCGTGGAGGAGGGCATGCGGGCCATGGTGGAGGGCTCCCGTTGAATTGCGGACGGCGGCGGGATATGATTTACCCGTTTATGGGTTGTTATCCCGTTAATCCCAAACATTAGGCGTGGTTTAAATGTCTTTCATAAAAAACCTGCTGTTCACCGTTGCCACTATCCTTATATTCGCCCTGCTATACCTGGGGGCCATCGAAATGTTCCTGCGGATGAACGAGCGGAAAATGGCTCATCATCTGTACAACTGGCGCTCCTTCCATGTGGCGGACGGGAACACCGGCTGGAGTATGGAACCTTACGCGGCGGGATACGTGGAGACATGGAACGGGCTTATCCACACATCCATAAACTCCATGGGCGCGCGGGACAGGGAATACGCGGCGCAGAAAGGGCCGGACACGCGGGTCCTGTTTCTTGGGGACTCTTTCCTGTACGACAACGCCTACAACTTCGAGGAGATGTACAAGAGCGTAACCGAGTTCCGCCTGCGCCGGGCCGGGTACGAGGCGGAGATTGTGAACGCCGGAACCAACGGGTACGGGACCGACCAGGAGCTTCTTTTCTACCAGAGCAAGGGAAAGGCGCTGAAACCGGACATAACCGTCCTGCACATCTACGTTGGGAACGACATCCGGGACAACGCCGCGGGCCTGTTCGCCGAAATGATGAGAGCCCCCACCGAAAAACCCTATTTCACGCTTAACGAGGGGAAGACGGATATTATTCTGAAAAATCATCCGTATAAAGGGCCGCTGGCCAAATCTTTCGTGGACCCGTATAACGACCCGATGAGGATAAACGGATACGAACCGTTCCGGTTCATGTGCTTAAGGTCGCTATTGCTCCACGAGGTGAAGCTTAACCTTTTGTGGGAATACCGGCTTGCGCCGCTGTTCGGTTTGGCGCATAAGGAGGACGAGGGGAAGAGCGACGCTTTCGACAAGGCTTATGGGCCGTTGTGGACGAAAACGCCGTCGGACAAATGGAAAGAGGCTTTCCTGCTGACGCATCTGATAATCAAAAAACTTAAGGCCGAAGTGGAGAAAGACGGCGGCAAGTTCGGCGTGGTGATAATCCCCAAACGGGAGGCTTTGGAGCCCCAGGCCGCCGGGCCGAACCAGCCTTATTACCTGTCGGTGGAGGACGACCTGGAGCCGTTCCTGCGAAACGAGAAGATACCTTACATGCGGCTGTACCATCCCTTCAGCCAGGTGAACGGCAAATACGCCGTACTATATGAAGGTGGCGTGCATTGGAACGGCGCCGGGCACGCGGTGGCGGCCCATGCGGTTTCAAACTGGCTCGCGGAAACCTTTCCCATAAAAAAGGGCGCGGCGACCGACTGGAAGTTCGACTGATGTTACCCGGCGCCGGTGGCTCCTTTTAAAGCCCCCGCCAGCGCGGCGTTCAATTCGCTTTCACCCCGGGTTATCCGCAGGCCATACTCCGCATAGCAAACCGGCATGCTGGCCAACGCGCCCATAAACCTTATCAGGCGCACGGCGTCTTTCTCCGTGGTCACGATGAACTCCGCCTCCATATCCGCCGCGGCTTTGCGGATTAGCTCTATATCGCCCACCTGGTACTTGTGATGGTCCGGGAAGGTAATAAACTCCGAAACCTTTACCCCGGTTTTTTCCAGCGACATCTTGAACCTTTCCGGGGCGCCCACGCCGCAAAACGCCAGCGCCGGGCCGTTGACGTTTACGCTTTGCTGACCGTTAAGGCTTTTGAATCCGGCTATGGAGCCCAAAGCTACGGCCACAGGTTTGCCGGGGGCGAGACTTCTAACTTCATCCACAGCTTGGGAGATAATGGTCTCCGGCGCGCCGTCCGGCGCTGTGATCACAATAATGCCGGCTCTGTTTATTCCATCCAGAGGCTCCCGAAGGGTTCCCCTTGGGAAAACGAAGTTGGACGCCAGCGGGGTGAAAGCGTCGTGCGCGAGGATGTCCAGATCCCGCGCTATGGAGCGGCGCTGGAATCCGTCATCCAGTATTATCGTGTCCACCCCGTATTTTTCGGCCATTTTCCGCGCTCCGTAAAGCCTGTTGGGCGCGCAGGCCACCACAACGCCCGGAAGCCTGCGGGCCAGCATGTACGGCTCGTCGGCGGAAATGGGCGGAGGTTCGCCTAAAATCCCCTCGGGCCCGCCCACCATGTAAAACGGGCCGGGGGCGCTACCGCCATAGCCTCTGGAGAGGATACCGGTTTTATGACCGGATAGTTTGCGGCAAATAAGCTCCACCAGCGGCGTTTTACCCGAGCCGCCCATGGTGATGTTGCCCACGCTGATCACCGCCGAGGGGGCGCGGCCTGTTTTAAGGGTTCCCTTATCGTACAAACGGTTTCGCGCCGTCATGGTGGAGCCGTAAAGGGTGGAGAGCGCCATAAGCGGCTTATGCCAGCGTCCGGCAGACTCGGCGCCGCGCATGATGGCTTCCAGCCGGTTTCTTAGAAGTTGGAGTTTTTGGGTGATCTCGTTTTCCATGGCGGAAAGCATACCATGGGGCGCCGGGTGGTGGAAATGGCGGGGGAACCTTTTTAGCGGGCGGCGCTGGAAGGCGAAAAAGCGCTGTATTTTTCAGGGAGTTGGCATGAGGCGGATTGCTTTTTACAGCTGGGGTAGTGTCCCAGTTTGAAAGTACAGGGGAGATTCTTCACTTACGCTCAGAATGACAATATAAAAGCCGTTGATAACATTGTCATCCTGGGCGAAGCGCAAGCGAAGTGAAGGATCTGTCTATTATTTGAGATTCAAACTGGGACACCACCCCATTAAAATACGTTTTGACATTGAAGGGTGGATTTGATTAAATTTTAGGTTCGTGTTTTCCCCGGTAGCTCAGTCGGTAGAGCGGGTGGCTGTTAACCACCATGTCGGCGGTTCGAGTCCGTCCCGGGGAGCCATTCTTATTATGTTGACGCTAAATGCGTTGCAGGTGGCGTCCGTTGCGCTCCGCAGAAACTGCTCTGGCAATCGTATATCAGTTCTTCCCGAACGATCTTTCCAGCAATGGTTTTGCCAATGCCTGGAAATATTCGTCCATCCTGGTTGCGGACACGGGCGTTCTTCTGTCCAGCCACCATTTAATAACCGAGGTGAACGCCGAGGCAAGGTGATGGCAGAACAATTCGTCCGGAATTTCAATTGCGAATTTCCCACGCCGCTTTTTCTCCGTTTTCAGGCGCTCTGCAATTGTTTCAAATATTATCTTTTCCATCTGGCCCATGATAAGAAGGCCGGTTTGCCCTCCTGCGGTGGCTTGATATATTTGCCTATGATCGTACGCATGGGAGAACATCGCGCCGCTAAATGAAATTAATGCTGAACCAGGATAATCATTGCCGGAGTTGTGGGCGGAATTAAGGAGGCGGCGCAAGTTGTCAAACCCCTTAATCAGCAAATCGTCCTTATCCTTAAAGTGGGAATAGAACGTTGACCTGCCCACATTTGCGCGGTCCAAAATATCCTGCACCTTGATGGATTCGTAGCTACGTTCCTTGATAAGGGCGATTAGCGCATGGCTCAAAAGGCCCAGTGTTTTTTGAACCCGCCTATCGGGATTTTTCGAATCCATTATTCCGTTCCTAGCGCCGTTATTTGCCTTGCTGGGCATCTTACCAGAAGTATTGCGTGACATGAAACAAGCCGGCGGCATTTAAGCCGCGTGGACACGGCGAATGTCATTCCTGCGGAAAGAAATCCATCAGGAACCATGCATCTTTGCCATGAAGCCGATGACTTGCGCCGCCGCAAAATAGGCGATTCCCATCAGGCCCGCCGCAACCGCTATTGATATCGCGATTATTTTAACTCTTTGGTTCATTAACGCTTCCTCCATTTTATAACTGTCATATCCATATGCTTCCACACGGGGGATGGCAAGCTTGCCAACCGTCACCGGGAACAGCGCTGGCCAACACTTGCGCATGTTTCCTTCGACACTATTTTGTCTTCCAGGATCCTTCCGTCGAGCACGCTGATAACACGCCGCGCGTCCGCGACAATGCCGCGGTCATGGGTGGCGAAGACCAATGTAACCCTCTGTTCATCGTTGAGAGTTTGCATCAGTTCGATAATCTCGCGTCCTGTCTTTGAATCCAGGTTAGCGGTCGGCTCGTCAGAGAGGATGACGCTTGGGTTTGTCACAAGCGCTCGCGCTATGGCAACACGCTGGCGTTGCCCGCCGCTCAACTCCTCGGTTTTATGGTCCGCCCTGTCGCCCAGGCCCACGCGGTCCAAAATCGCGAGCACCCGGTCTCTGCGCTCTTTTTTCGGTGTCTTTTTCAGGATAAGCGGGAATTCAACGTTCCCATAGACGCTCAGCACCGGAATCAGGTTGAACGATTGGAAAATAAACCCAATCCGGTCGCGGCGTATCCGGGCCAGGCTACTGTCGTCCAGCTTGTTCACCGGCTCGCCGTCCATCAATATTTCGCCGGAGGTCGGCTGATCAAGCGCGCCCATAAGATGCAGCAAAGTGGACTTGCCACTGCCCGAAGGGCCGGTGATGGTCACATATTCGCCTTGCTCAACGGTCAGCGACGCGTCTCGCAAGGCGCTCACCGTTGTCTTTCCAAGCGTGTATTCTTTGCCGACCGATTTTAGTTGGATGTTCATACTTTCCTCCCCATTTAAAAACTGGCTTTTAAGCTGATTTCGAGCAATCCCCTGTACGGGTTGGCGCCGAACTCGGAGTCCATCCCGCCGGAGTAATCCAGATAAGAGACCTGCGCCTCGTAATAATCCGAGATGGCATAAGAGACTTCAGCTCGAGTGGAGTTGGATTTATCCTCCGCCACAATCACGCTTATGCCGAAGTTGTATTTCTCGCGATACTCTTTCTTGACGCTTGCCAGCAGATAGCGCCTGTTTAATCCGGCGAGGGTGAAATCACCCGATATAGCTTGTGCGGCGCTGTTGGCCAGCATTGCATCAACCGCCCGCAGATAGTTGCCCCGCTCATCGTTTGAATACCCTTGGCCGTTATATAAGTATTCGATAAACATGCTGGACTTGCCGCCAAGGCTGATTGACGAGCCTATGACTCCCTGGAAATAGCCTTCGCCTGTGTTCAGCGCGGAGCCTGCGGCCGAGTAATACGGCCTGTAATTACGGGCCACCCGAGCCCCTTCGGCGTATAGCGTCACGCCGGGCGCGGCCTCTGCCGCAAAGGAAGCGCCCAGCATCCTCTCAAAAGGCTTACCGGCTGAATATTCTTCTCCGTCAAAATAGTAAACGGCGAAATCAATGTCGGAGCCTGAATAGCCCAATTTCAGCCCCCAACGATATTTATCGCTGTTCCAATTCTCGTCGTAGTTGCGGGTGAGGATGATGTCAATCACTCCAATTGCGCCGCTGAAACTGCCCCAAACCAACGGCTGGCCTTCGGATTGATAGCCGGGATTTAGCGGGTCTCTTTGCGGAGCAACCACATTCACGGGGTTGAATCCCTGCGCGTGCCCCCAGTTGACGCGCCTCTTGCCGGCGCTCACGAATAACCGCTCGCTCCTCCAGTCAACGAAAAGCTCGTCAATCCGGGATTCCTTGCCGCGTTGCGTCCCGTCCGCTTCGTGATAATCTGGCCCTGCGGCGAAGCCTTTAAAAAGCCAGCGAAGCGTGTTTTCAGCGGCCATACTATCGGAAATGGTCACTCTGGTTTCGGCGGCTCCTGTGATCTCTTTAAGTTTCTGAATCCGGTTTCCTGGATTGACTCTGGAGTTCATGTTGATATCAGCGTTATACGCCTTGAAGAACACTTCGGCCCTCGCCTGCGGTTTGTTTCCGGCTATTCCTGATTCCACTGCGTCTTGATGCGGCAATTTGTTTTCGGCGCCAATCACAGCGAACGGATCGTCATTTCCAAACGCATCTTCCTGAACGCCGGAAGCGGACAAGGTTTCAGCCGCATGCGCAAGAGACGGCCGGCTCGTTTGCGAAGCAATCAATGCGGCGGCGAAGAGCAGGTAACTTGCTTTCATTGAATCCTCCGTGTTATCTCGCTTCCATCATCGTTTCATCAGGGCGCTGGGCGAAAAAGTGTCATCCGGATAAGTCACCTTTGGAGTATGCCTGGTGTAACAGAGAACAGTCTTCTTGTCCTTTTCCAGCACACTGCTCATTACAAACGTGTCCAGCATTCCCTTCAACTCCGGCGATGAGCATTTCAAGTCCAGCCGCTTTAACAATTGCCCGGAGAACGTGTAGTAATCGCGGCGCACAGGGAAGAAATCGCCTTTCCTCACCCAGTAAACGATCTTTGCGTATAAAGAGCTTTCGTCTTTCGCCAGCAGTTCCAGCTTGTACGTTTCAACATCCCGCAGTGTTTCCGTTCCAGCAAGAGCCGCCGTGTACTCGTGGCTTAAGCGTGGCGACAACAGGTCGGAGTTGGAAAAATCGCTGTTTGACAGGCTATTGGATTCGGATATTTTCATGGCCTTGTTGATGTTTGGCAAAAACAGCCAATAATTTTTCCTGCCGGATTGCAACATCTTCTCCCCCTCATTGCGGGGAGGATAAAGAGTCTCGGCCAGCACGTGATAATTGTCCTGATATTTAAGCTTCATTTTATATGTCGTCCGCAGTTCATTCTCCCGATAGACGAGCATGTCAAGCTCCACGATGGAATTCTTGAGCTTCAAATCCCAATGGTCGTCCGCCAGATCGAGTATCTGTAAGGCGGTAAGCTTACGCTCGCCAGCGTGGCCCGCCACCGATGGGCCAGAGATAAAAAACGCCGTGAGAATAACCGCCATAACGCGAGCCACAGCGCGAATAGTGAACAATTGATTATTTTTCATGATTACACCTCCGTGATTGCTTGAACCGGGCTGATTTCGGCGGACTCCGACGCTGGCCACCATGACGCTATCAACGCGACGATAAGCGGCATCGCAATTCCATAAACTGTTATCAGCGGATCCACCAGTGGGATAATGGCCAAATCCTGGCTTGTTCCGGGCGGCGGCGGCAGATGTAGCCCTCCGTGAGCCGCCATGACGAACGTCCACGCTGTCGCCACCAAAAAACCTGCCAAAGCCCCGGCTCCGCCAATGATGAGACCTTCGGTGAGAAACAGCCGCCGTACCTGCCCCTTCTCCATACCCATGGCGCGCATGGCGCCAATCTCGCTTTTGCGCTCCATAACGGCCATTGCCATCACGTTGCCGACTCCACCGCCGACCAGAATAAGCAGGACAAGGCCAACAATTCTTGATATGAAATTGAATGACGCTTTCGCGGTGGCGTACATCTGGATGAGTTCGGGATAGGCCCGCGTGGTGAATGGAATACCCTTGTTTGATATCACTGAGGTCACGCGGTCAATTACATCTGGAATCTTGTCGAAATCATTTACTCTCACAACGATCTGGGATACGCGGCCTGGCGCCCGGAGTAGCTTTTGAGCCTCGTCCAAACGCATTTCCAGATAGGTGGATGACGGGAAGTGGCGTCCGTTTTTTACTCCAGCCAAAGCGCCATAGGTGAGGTTCAAACCGCCGTGGAACGTCTGCACGACTATGGTCACCGGATCGCCGGTTTTGATTCCAAGCGAGTCGGCGAGATCGGCCCCTAAAACAACTCCGCCCGGTGTTTCATCCAAAGGCTTCCCGCTTGTAATCATATCCTCCTGCCGGGTGAGAGTATTTTTCAGCCGCGTTACATCCACCGCCACCCCATCGAAAAACGTGCTTTTAAGCCCTCTGCTGACCATGCCGGTGAATTTTAGTTTTCCAAAAGCGCCGCTTACCCCGGGCGCCACGCTGATCTCGTCTATGAGCGCGGCGCTGTTCTCCAGCGTCGTTTTCAGCGGTTCGGCCTTGCCTTTTTCCTTGTAATCCCTGTGCTCCACCTGGAACGCGCCCGTGTTTGAGTTGATTTCCAGCATTGCCCAGCCTCGTTGCATTCCATTTAAAAAATTTCCGGTGCAGATAATCACCAACACACCTAAAGTGATGGATATTTCCGCCAGAATCGTTCTGCGCTTGTTGCGCCAAAGATTCTTGTATGCAAGCTCAAAAAACACGGCCGCCTCCTTTCAGCGGTAATTGAGGGATTCGATTACGCTCATCCTGGTTGCCAAACGGATGGGCGCGGTGGCTGCCGCCATGATGGCTATAATTGGAACCACAGCCGACGCGGCGAAACTGATTGCCGTCAGCGTTGGGCGCACCAGCTGGTTCAAAAAACTCCCGAGCGGGACGCCAAAATGAGACGCGGAGAAAATCAGCGCCGCTCCAAGGGCCAGCCCGGCCAGCGTTCCAACAGCTCCGGTAATCGCCGCCTCGTAATAAAGCAATTGGCGGATTTCCAGCTTGCGCATTCCAATGGCGCGCAGTGAGCCGATTTCATTTATACGCTCGAAGAACGCCATCAGGAGCGCATTGCTTGTTATTACTCCAAGCATCAGCGCCAGAATGAACATGATCACCACGTTTATTCCATTGAGCATTCCCACAATCTGGCTGTAGGTCTTGCTCTCGTACCAGGGAACAACTCTCCAAGGCAGGTTTTGCGATTCAAATTGCCTGTTCAGGCTCTCCGCGACTTCAGGAACGTTATTGATATCGTCCAGCCGAACCAGCAGTTGTGTCGCCCCTTCGCCTATATCCAGAAGGTTCTCTTTCATGCTCTTGCCCATCCCGGCCACTATCAGGCTTTGTTCAACTATGGGGTCTTGCGGGAAAGTCACAATCCCCCGGATATGAGCAAGCGCGCTACTTTGTTCTCCATGAACAGTTTTGGACAATAGAGCCACTTCATCACCGATGTTCAGGGCAAGGCTCTGCGCAAGCGCCTTTCCGATCAATACTCCATCGGGATCGGCGGGTAACAATGGTTCCCCGGCGGTCAGGTTATTTGCGTAGTCGGGAAGCACTTTGCTTAAAGTTTCAAAACTGGAGATAGTCGCAAAGAAAGTTGTGCTCTTGTCGTCCTTGCCAATCAACCCGCCTGTCAAAACTCTCGGCATGACGGCAATAACATGCGGATTTCGCCCCACCTCGTCCGCAAGCTCGCGAAAATCCTTAATCAGAATCTTCTCCTGATCCGTGATTGCGTATTTCTTGTAGTCGCGGTGCTCTATTCTCAAGTGGCCGTCAATTTGGTTTACCAGCGAGCCGGACATGCTGGCGGTTACGCCGTCTGTAAACCCGTTGGTGAGAGCCATCATGCTAACGCCAACGCAGATGACGGCTATCGTGGACAATGTCCGCCTGCGATTGCGCTTGAGATTGCCAAATGCGATCTTTAGAAATGTCATGATCCGTATCTTCCTTTATGCGACGTCACCGGACGGTGATATCCAGTGGTTTGCCGCCTGGCGCGAAAGCAAACTTAAGTTTTGCGAAGCTTGGCAATCCCGAGAACAGCGACATCTTAAAACCGTTTGAAAATCCCAGCGGCTCCGCCGGCATGTGGAGCATGTTGTGATCCAGATCGCCATTGCCGTCTTCGTCGTGAAACACAGTGACAGCGTAGGTTCCGTATTTAAGATCGGGAATAGCGAAAACGGCCTTTCCATTGGAAATATTCGCCATTACGCGGATTGACGGCTTCCGGAATATATCCTCCCCCTCGCGGAACAGGTTTGCGACAGCCACGCCTCGGTCATGTATGAATCCGCTGGCGTTGACAACCAGAACATCCGTTTTAGCGCTTGCCTTCACGGCGGACGTATGGTTCTCCGCAATGGCGGGAGCCGCGATTAAAAGAGTCGCCAAAAGCAGACCGTGGAAAATAAAGCGTAATTTGTCCGGCGCGGCGGTCATACCTAGTCCTCCAAACAATAGTTAAATAACGAACACATATTCTGAAACAAACATAGTGCTTGTATCGTTGAAAAGGAAGAACAGGTGTGGCGGTCTTGTTCGCAACCGGACATACCGCGTAAAGATGTTCAGGAAAAGTAGATATTATTCGAGCGTATATCCCAAAATTGGCGGGATATTATGACCTTCACCAGATGATTGGAGCGTTTTCAAGGCGCGTGCCCTTAGAATACTTAAAGGAGGATTCGCATGAAGGAACGGTTAACGGGAGAGCGGATCATCGGGATATTGAAGGAATCCGAGGCTGGCAAAAAAAACATAATACCTTTGCCGCCAGCGCGGCATTACCGGGCATGCTGTTTGGCTGGAATCGCCGGTTCCACGTTTCATTATGAGGTTGATGATTCCGGCAAGGACGACACGTTGCGGAAACGGATGCGTGAACTGGCGGCCAGGAACCGGCGGTTTGGTTTGCCCAGGTTGCATGCGATGTTACGGGCGGAGGGGCTGGAGACAAACCACAAACGGAGCGAGCGGATATACCACGAGGAGGGGCTATCCTTGCGGACGAAACGCCGCAACCGGAAGATGCCCGCGCTCCGGAAAATTGGGAGAAGGTCAATTGCCCATTTTCTCCCTTCCTAGGGAGCCATTCAAAATCTTGGCCGCAGAACCTTTTCCAACCTGCTGGCGGAAATCATTTACCGTGTAACGATGGATTCTCTTCTTAACGAGTGATCAACTGTGGCGTAAAAGCGGGAATCCGCTCATACTCTTTGTGATGTTCGGTCTCGGCTTTTTGCAGGTCGAAGGCCGATTGCCAGTTCATCCAGTATTCAGCGGACGTTCCCAGATATTTCGCCAGCCGCATGGCGGTGTCGGGGGTGATCCCTCTTTTACCGTTGACCAGTTCGTTCACCCGCAGATAGCTGATGCCGGTTTCCCGGGCGAGCTGGGTTTGCGTGATACCCAGGGGCTCCAGATACTCTTCCCGGAGAATTATCCCGGGATGTTCGACTTTCAATCCAATCATTTCCCTTGTCTCCTCATGGCTTAGTGATAGTCCACTATCTCCACGTCGTAAGCGTTGCTTCCCTCGAACCGGAAGCATATTCGATATTGGTTGTTTATCCTGATGCTGTATTGACCTTTTCGGCTCCCTTTAAGCGCCTCAAGCTGGTTGCCCGGTGGAACTTTAAGGTCATTCACATCCACGGCGAAATGTAGCATCTGCAACTTTCTTGATGCGGCATTCTGTATCTGCCCCGCAAGGAGTCCCGACGCTTTTCCTTTCCGGAAAAATGCTTCGGTCCGTTTGCAGGCAAACGTTATTATCATGGAATAGATTATAATGGAAAGCATAATAGCACGCAAGGATTCCGGTGGTGTCCCAGTTTGAATCTCAAATAATAGACAGATCCTTCACTTCGCTTGCGCTTCGTTCAGGATGACAATGTTATCAACTGCTTTTATATTGTCATTTTGGGCGTAAGTGAAGGATCTCTCCTGTACTTTCAAACTGAGACACTACCAGGATCCTGGAACTGGATTATTAAGATTCAAAAAGCTGTTTAAAGCCCTGACAATCCACCTTCCATTGCCCGTTTTCTCCCTTCCTAGGGAACCAAGACACCTCCAAACTGGGCGCTTGGCTCCAGTTTCACAATTCCCCCGTGTTACGGAAATTAGGAAGGGTATCCGTGATTTGAATCTACGATGCGGTAATCCACCCCCCCCCACCAGCGATGAATGGAAAGACGGCGGGTTTAACAACACATTCAACATTTTCCCCGGCGTATGTATAATCAATGGAAAATTACTTTCATTTGCGAGGCCCATGCCGGAAAAAAAAGTGGTATATACTCCACCCGCCGAGATAAGGGCGCTTACCAATGACGAGCGCCGCATTGTTGAGGATTTTCACAAGCTTTATTACCGGGTGTGGAGAGACGGAAGGTTTACGCTTGACGTTTCGTGGTTGGGCTATTTCGCCATAAAAAATCCGCTGGATCTCTGGATATATCAGGAAATAATAACCGAGCGCCAGCCTGACATAATTCTGGAAACAGGCACCCTGATGGGCGGAAGCGCTTATTTCATGGCGTGCATATGCCAGCTTTTGGGAAAAGGCAGGGTGATAACCGTGGACGTTAAAGGCGAGCAGACAGTGGGAAGCTGGCGCCCGGTCCATCCGCTGATCACTTACATGAGAGGTTTCTCCACGGATCCGGCTATCGTAGAGGCGGTACAAAAAGAGTGCGAGGGGAAGACCGTGATGGTCATCCTGGACTCCGACCATTCAAGGAAAAACGTTAACGCCGAGCTGGCCGCTTACGCTCCTTTGGTTTCCGTGGGGCAGTACCTTATCGTTGAGGATTCCAATGTGAACGGCCATCCCGTATTACCTGAGCATGGCGAAGGGCCGTATGAAGCCATCGAGGATTTCCTTTCAGCTAATCTGGATTTCGTTACCGATCTTGCCCGGGAGCGTTTCATGTTCACCCTTAACCCGAACGGTTATCTTCTTCGCGTGGGCAACCACGCCGCCGGGGTGTTCGACGAGCTGGCCACGTTGAGCGTGGCCGATGACGCGCTGAAGAGGGGGAACCTCGAAAAAGCCGTTAAGGCGCTGGCCGAGGGTTTGCGGCAAAATCCGGGTTCGGCGGCGATCGCGGAAACCCTGGCGGCGTTAAAGGATAAAGTGGCGGGAGGCCTTCCACCCGGCCCGGTCTGATATCTCAGAACGGAACATCCCACTAAAATTATTATTGCCCATCATGTGGCACGGGTTAAATGCCTTAGGGAGCCAAATCATTTCAATCCCCCGCATCTATCCATCAAGCGTTCTCCGCCGCTTGCTTCGCTGTTTTAACGAAAGTTATTTCATCACCCCGGACCTTCATAGTTATAGTGTCGCCGCCGGTTATCTCGCCTTTTAGAAGATATTCGCTCAAAGGTTTGTCCACCAGTGTTTCCATGACGCGGCGCAGATGTCTTGCGCCATAGGTTGGGTCGAACCCTTTGCTGGCGATAATATTGATAGCGTCATCGTCCGCATTAAAAGCAATGGAACGTCGCGCCAGAATCTCGCCAATGCCCGACAGGGCCATGCGGGCGATGGAGCGGATGCCATCTTCATCCAGTGGATTGAACACCACCACGTCGTCTATACGGTTGATCAGCTCTGGCCGGAAGCGTTCCGCCAGGGCCATCAAGTAACCCTTGCGGCTATCATCGTTTTCCACGTCATGACTGGTGAATCCCAAGGGTCGTTCCCGAACCTTGTTGGAGCCGATGTTACTGGTCATCACGAACACCGCGTGGGAAGCGTCCACCGTGCGCCCCTTGCCGTCGGTCAACCGCCCGTCATCGAAGACTTGCAGGAACAGGTCCCACACCTGCGGATGGGCCTTCTCCACCTCATCAAGGAGCACCAGTGAGTAAGGGCGCTTCTTCAACGCCCCGGTCAACTGCCCCTCTTCATCGTGCCCCACGTAGCCGGGAGGCGCGCCCGTCAGCCGCGCCACGGTGTGGGCTTCCATGAATTCGCTCATGTCTATGCGTATCATGCCGCGTTCGTCGCCAAAGAGCGCCATGGCCAACTGTTCGGCCAGGTATGTTTTGCCAACTCCGGTGGGCCCCATGAACAGAAAGACACCCACCGGTTTGCCTGGGTCGCGCAGGCCCGCGCCCGAAACGCGCAAACGGGCTGATACGGCCCTCACGGCATTGTCCTGCCCCACAACGCGGGCCAGCAGGATTTCTTCGAGATCAAGAAACCGGGCGGACTGGCCGTTTTCAGCTTCCGTAACGTTTATCCCTGTGCGCTCGGCCACAACTTCCGCCACGGCCCGCGCCGTGACAGGCCCCAGGGGTTTAGCGCCAGTTGAAGGGCCAAGCGTTTCCACCTTTATCATGGAGCAGGCTTCATCCAGCAGATCTATGGCTTTGTCGGGCAATCGCCGGTCCTTTAAATATCGCGCCGAAAGGCGCACCGCCGCTTCCACGGCTGTGTCTTCTATCACCATCCCGTGATGAGACTCAAACGCAGGTTTTACCCCGCGCAGGATTTCCAGGGCTTCATCTTCCGACGGCTCGTTGATGACCACCTTCATGAACCGCCGCGCCAGCGCCGGGTCTTTCTCGATGCGCCGCTCGTATTCGTCGAAAGTGGTGGCCCCGATGCATCGCATGGAACCCCGGGCCAGCGCCGGTTTTAATATGTTGGCCGCGTCCAGCCCGCCTCCGCCGCCATCCCCGGCGCCTATGAGGGTGTGCAACTCGTCCAGAAACAGGATAAGCTTCGGGTCGGCCTCGGCGGCGGATACGATGCGGTTTAAACGCTCCTCAAAATCCCCCCGGTATTTTGTGCCAGCGATGAGGGCGCTCATGCGGATTTCCACAACCCTGCAATCCCGCAACGCCGGGGTTATGGCCCCTTGGGCGATGCGGAGCGCCAGCCCTTCCACCACGGCGGTTTTGCCCACGCCCGCCTCGCCTACAAGCGCGGGGTTGGATTTCGTCTTTCTCGTAAGGACCCGTTCGATCCGCGAAAGTTCTTCCCGGCGGCCAATGAGAGGGTCTATCCTGCCCGCCTTGGCCAGCGCCGTAAGGTCCCGCCCGAGCGTTCTAAGGTCGTTCTCGGCGGACCCTGCGGGAGCTTCCCCCGGTGACACCGTATCTTGCGATAACGGCTCCGCGCCGGGCTGGGGAGGTGGAGCAAGAGCGCCGTTGGCCTGTTCCGCCAGCCGTTCCAGCGCGGGAAGCTCCGCGTTCAGTTCCCGGAACAGCCGTTTGATAATTGGCGTGGGGGATTCGCAAACGGCTTCCAGCAAATGTACGGTGTTTACAGCCGGGGCCCGGAAAGCCGTGGCGATGGCGTTTCCACGGTCGAACATTTTCTTGAGGAGCGCGTCGCGGTGGACCACCTTTTCGCCGGACCAATCGTAAGCCCCGACTCCCACAATCTGGCGCAACCGGCGTCTTGCGGCCACCCGGTCTATCCCCGATTGGGAGAGCAGGCGGTTTACGGTTTCCACCTCCATGCGCAATATCTGCTCGTCCGCCGGGGCAAGCTGGCCCGAGCGCTCAATATATCCGGCGGCCTCGGCAAGCTTCATCAGGCCGCAAAGATATTGTTCCGGGGCGATGCGCGCCATGCGGGCGCCGGTGGTTTCCATCACCGCTATTTGCCATGCGGCTACCACACCGGGCGAATAGGGAAGCATCTTCATCGGGCGTGTTACCTCGCCTGGGCCAGCTTTGCTTTAATCTCGGCCAGAACCTGCCGCGCCCCGTCGGCCCAGGCTTTCTGTTCCGGTGGCGCTACGGCCAGGTACTTCTCGTAAGCCTCCCTGGCGGTCTTCAAATCGCCAAGGTTATAGCTGGCCCAGCCCAGGTTGTTCCAGGCCACCACATAATCCGGGGCGCTGGAAATCGAGCGGCGGTAACATTCAGCGGCTTTCGTAAAATCGCCGGATTTCTCATGCCAGATGCCAAGCCCGCACAGGGCTGGCCCGTAGCCTTGCCGCATGGCGTTGGCTTTGTCCAGAAACGGTTTTGCCGCGGCCAGCCGCCCCAGGTTGAGATTGGCCAGCCCCCGGTTGTACACCGCCTCGGGCATGTCCGCCATCAGCTTCTGGTAACGCTCTTCCTCGCCGCGAAGGCTGGCGGCGTTCCCTTTCGCGGTTTCCACATGCTGGGCCAGTTCCGGCGTGGCGTATTGCGCGAACTTTTCGAAAGCGTCGGCGGCATCGCCATAAATGGTGGCGTTGGCCAGTAGCAGGCCGTAATTGTAATAAGCGCTGGGGTCTTTCGGATCGGCCTTGATGGCCGCTTCGTACCATGAGCAGGCGCCGTCCAGATACCCCGCCCTCTCATAAGCAATGCCAAGGTTGAACCGGACCATTGAATGTTTCGGATCCATCGCGGCGCATTCCTGCCAGGCCTCCACCGCGCCCTGCATATTCCCCAGCATCCTGAATGAATTGCCCAGCCCGTAAAGGTAATGCGGATTGCTGGGAGCAAGCCTCACCGCCTGCTGGAAAAAAAGGAACGCCTCCTCGGGTTTTTTGCCCCTCTCCAGCGATACGCCCAGAGCGTAATGGTGGCCGGGGTTGGAGGAGTCTTTTTCCACCGCTTTCCGGATTATGGTGATGGCCTCTTCGTTGCGGCCCGTTTCGGAGAGGATGATCCCCAGCGTTTCGTACGCTCCAGCCAGCTCCGGCTTGAGCGAGATGGCCTTGCGATAGGCCTTTTCCGCCTCGTCCAGTTTCCCTTCTTCCTTTAAGATAGCGCCGTAGTTGGCGTAGGCCTCCGCCATGTCCGGGTTCAGCTTGAGCGCCTTGGCGTATGCCTTTACCGCTTCCTTGTAAATTCCCTTGTGGGCCAGCGAAGCCCCGGCGTTCAGATAGACCACGGGATAATCCGGATCCAGCTCTATGGCTTTCTTGTATTCCCTCAAGGCCTGGTCGTGCAGGCCCAGCTCCGCGAAGGACACTCCCCTTTCGCAATGGTCCTTCGCCTCGAACACCCTGCCAACCGGCGGCTCCGGCACGGGCATGTTGGGCATTTCCCGCTCCCACAGCTGAACCAGCGTGTCCCTAAGCTCCACAAACCCGCTGGCCGGGTCGCTCCCGCCGAAACGCTTTGCCGGATTTTTATCAAGACAGCGCTGGATTATGGGCCAAAGCATGTTTTTTAGCGGTTCCGGGGTCTGTTTTAAGTGGGCCGAACGCCAGTCGCCGTCATCGGATACTATCGGAAGCTGGCCCTTAGCCGCCATCTGATAGAGAGTGACGCCAAAACTGTATATGTCGCTCCGCACATCCGTCTCCCCTTCGAACTGCTCGGGGGCCATCCATGGCGGGGTGCCCGCCACCACTTTTCCGTTACCGGCATTTATGAACGAAAGCCCATGCGCGGCTTGGGGAGAGCCTTGGGAGTCCGCGGGCGGGGCGGCCAGCTTGCCAATCCCCGCCAAATCAAAATCGCTGACCTTCAGATCCCCGGTCCGGGTGACCATCAGGTTATCGGGTTTGATGTCCCGGTGGGGGGTGATCCCCTTCAACCGGGCGTGTTCGATGGCGTCACAGAACTGCACACCCCACCGTAAAGCTTTTTCCAGGGATATCTTGCCACGGAGATAATGGGTAAGGTTGTTGCGGTCCTCCTGATCGGGGGCAATGTATTCAAGGCCCAGGTAAAGCCGCCCGCCCAGCTGGAATACGCCATACGCCTGTACCACGTTGGGGTGCCTGTCCAGATGGATCCACGCCAGCGCGCCCCGCTTGAAACTGTCCAGAAGGGCCTTGTCGTAAAAGAAGCCCTCCTGATAGGTCTTGAGGGCCAGCACGCCCCCTTTTTCGTGGTCGTAGCAAACATAGACCACGCCCATCCCGGATTTTCCGGCTCCCCCGAAAATCCGGTGTATCTCGAAACGTCCCCCGATGCGTTCTCCGATTTCAAAAGGCATGAGATATATCCCCCCTTTCGATATGGTAGCAGAAGCGGTTAATCCGGTCTTTAATTTGTATGTTAAGGAGGATGCGGACGGTGGCTGGCGCTGGTAATTAAACTATTCGCCGGAGCGCTGGCGTTTAAAATCGTCCACACCTTGCCCCAATAAAACAGCCCCTTTCATACCGCCGAAGGTTTCTTCCTTTAGTTTAACGGCGAAGACTTTTTCATAAAATCCTACGGCGCGCTGATAATTGGCGGCGGGTATTTCGAACCAAACCGCCACATGACCCCTCTTTGAGCCCATAACGTTGACCTCCTTCAAAGGATTTCCGGTTAAAAACAGTCACGACATGAGGGAATGTAACAGACCGCTCCTGACAGCGTGGCGTCAGGACTGTTGCGCCTGAAAAACCCGGATGGGAGGCCCCCGGCTGTTGGAAGATAAATGGGAATTGACATATCAAAATGAACGTTTATATAATAATGGCCGGAGGGTCAGGAAATGCCGCGAGCTAAAGAATACGACAGGGACGAGGTGCTGGAACAGGCCGCGCTCGTTTTCTGGAGCAAAGGGTTCGAAGCGGCCTCCATGGCCGATCTGGTGGCCGCCACGGGGCTGAACACCTTCAGCATGTACCGGGAGTTCGGCAGTAAAGAAGGGCTTTTCGAGGCTTCGCTTGACAGCTATTACCACACCGTGCTGACGCGGGCCGTGAACGGCCTCCGGGAAACTCCAGGGTTGCCGTCCATCAAAGAGTTTCTTTTCGCGTTCCCGCCAATAATGGCCACCAGGGATTACAAGGGCTGTCTGTATGTGAACACCTTGACCGAAAAGAGCGTGGTGAACGACAGGGCCATCACCCGGGTGGCGGGTTTTTGCGCGGAGCTGACAGGCCTGCTGGAGGACGCCATCAAGGCCGCCCAGAAGAAAGGCGAAATAGCTTCGGGCAAAAACGCGAAGGCGCTGGCCAACTATTTTTTAATGGTGGTCCAGGGGTTGAGTATCTACGGCAGGGTGGTTAAGGACAGGAAGATGATTCATAAAGTGGTGGAAACCGCCCTGTCCGCGCTGGAGGGGTGATTTTTTGGGCCATAAAACAAAACGTGCGTTTTGCTATGTAAGATTTCAGGGGCTCCCGCCACTAACAAGGGGAGACTCTGGCTAAACAGGTCGAATTACCCTTAAAAAGAGGAGAGGGAAATGAAAGAGATAGTGGGCGTGATGGTTAAGCTTTCGGTTCCGGCCGAGAAGGTGTGGAAGGTTATCGCTTCCGTGGGGGGTGTGGATAAATGGTCGCCGATGATCACTTCTTGCAGGGTGGAGGGGGCTGGGCCCGGCTCCAAAAGGTTCTGCGAAATGGGCGACGGGACAAAACTGAACGAAGTTGTGGACGAGATAGACGAGAGCCATAAACGGTTCAAATACCGGATCACCAGCGGTTTGCCGGTGGAAGGTTACGAAGGAACGATAGAGGTGAAGGCCGTGGACGGCGGGGCCACCCAGGTTACCTGGTGGTCGGCTTACGCCGCCGGGGCGGACGTGGCCGAGGGAATGCGCCAGATGATAAGGGAGGCCCTGGGGGCTTCGCTTCTGGGTTTGGAGAAATATTGCCGCAACTAGGCCACGTTAAAAGCGGATAACGCTTCCAATAAATTCAGGAGGAGCCATGACGGAGTTCAAGCTTGAGAAACTGGTGGACGCGCCCCGGAGCGAAGTGTGGCAAAAGCTTTCCGATTTCGGCAACGTTCATGTGTTTCACCCCATGGTGGAGAAATCCACGTTACATAGCGCCGTTAAATGCGGCGTTGGCGCCAAGAGGACTTGCGAGTTCTATAACGGCCAGGGGCATGTGGATGAAGAGGTGACCGGATGGAAAGAGGGCGAATCCATGACCGTAGCAATAAGGGACGGAAGCATGCCCCTAAAGGAGGGGGTGGTCCATTTCGATTTGAAGGACGCGGGGCAGGGCAAGACCCTGCTCACCTTGTCTGTCCATTTCGAAATGAAAGGCGGGATATTCGGGAAGATCATGGGGCCGGTGATGATGAGACCGATGATGAGGAAGATGCTGGGCCAGGTTGTTGACGGGCTGGAAAAGCATCTGCGGACGGGTAAATATATCGGCCTCAACGGAAAGCTGGAGCCGGGGTTGTCTTAAGGACAGGCGGCGTTCTCATTAGAAATAGGGCGCGCCATAACGGCAAATGCCAAGAGGATGTGTGACGGGGGACATGGCGGAAGCGTGGGATGTAAGCTCGGCCGGGTTCATTAAAAAAGTGGTGGCGCAAGACGCGGCCTCCATTGAGCGGCTGGTGCGGGCTTACACCAGGCACTTGCATAACGCGGCGGTGGGGATGGGTTTCGACCCGGAAACCGCCAAGGAAATGGTTCAGGACACCTGGATCACGTTCTATGAGAAGGTACCCGCCTTTGAGGGGCGTTCCAGCGTCCGCACGTTTATATTCGCCATTCTTTACAGGAAGGGGCTTGAGAAGTGCCGGGAGCTGGCGAAACTGCGGAAACACGACCCCGTGGACGATGTTGTGGCGGCGAGGTTCGATTTACGGGGCCATTGGGTGAGGCCGCCCGCCAGCCCCGAGGAATTTGTTTTAGCCGCGGAGACATCGGAAAAGTTCCATGCGTGTCTCGAAAAGCTTCCATTAACCCAGCGGGCCGCGTTCACGCTGAAGGAAGTGGACGACCTGGAGAGTGAAGAAATCTGTAATACCCTGGGGATTACCGTCACTAATCTTGGAGTGCTACTTTACAGGGCGCGAAACAGGTTGCGGGAGTGCCTCGAGGTAAAATCGGGCTGGAAGAGCTAAAAGTCATGATGTCGTGCAAGGAAGTTGTCGAAAACCTTGGCTCCGGGAAAGAGCTTTCCCATATGGGTAAGTTGAAACAGATGGCGCATCTTTTCATGTGCGGCCCCTGTTCCAGATATTGGGGGCACATGCGAGCCCTGCGCGGCGCCGTAAGGAAATATTTCTCTGACGGGCCATCCCTCACGGACGCGGAAAGCAAAAGCCTGGAGGACAGGATTATCGCCAGGCTGTTAGGGAAAACGTGAAACGCCAAAAAGAGGGCCGTGGCGCATTTTGGGTGAATGAATTGACAAAACCTCATAATGCGTATAATAAATTATTCTTTGAGTTAAAAGGATATGGGGCAATAAAGATGACGCTGAAGGCCGGGGATTACGCCGGAAGGCGCGCATAAAGGGCATCCGAGCCTGCCCGGCGTTATCAATGCCGGTTATTCAGATAACCACCACATTATAGACACGAGGCGGGAATGGTAAAAACGTTGACGGTAATCCTGATTACAGTGGCGGCTTGTATCGGGGCCGCTAATAATGCGGCCGCAGAAAACAAGAATCCCTGCGGCGCTTCAAGAAGCGCCCCCAACCCATGCGCCCCAGCCGCGGTGTCATCGGATGACAGGAAACACATTCGACTGGAGAGGATCACGGATTACGAAAAGCTCGTGTCCATGGGGAAGAAGCTTTGGAACTCCGAAGCACTGGGGACCAGCGGCCTATCGTGCATGTCATGCCATGCGGACCATGAGAACCTGAACCTCGACAAGGTTAAAGGGTGGCCGCACCACGTAAAAATGACTGGGGACATTCTGACGCTTGACCAGATGGTCAACTATTGCATGTTAAATCCCATGGCCGCAAACCCGTTAGATCCCAACTCGGTGGAAATGACGGCAATGGCGGCGTATTACCGGGAATATACGGCTTCTTACAAAAGGCGCTGAGGCGCGATGACCTGGAGGGAATCAGGTTGTAGTGTTATTCACTTGTCAATCAATCCAAAAAAGGGGGACTTGTTATGACGAAGATCACGAAATTGCTTATTGCTACGGTAATCGCCACGGGAATTGGGTTCGCCGGTGTGTCTCCGGCCATGGCCGCGGATAAAAACCCCTGCGCCAAGAATCCTTGCGCGGCGGCTGACGCGAACAAGACAAAGAATCCCTGCGCGGCAAATCCTTGCGACACTAAAAAGAAGAAAAGCAGTGACAAAAAGCAGGGAGACAAGAACCCGTGCGCCAAGAATCCCTGCGCCAAGAATCCTTGCGCAAAATAGGCTGGATTGTTCCACTCGTCTTATTTGCGGGTATAGGGGGCTCCCTTCCTTTTTCGGCGGAGGGGGGCTCTTCCCTTAACTCCCACTGGCGCCGCCCGGCTCGTGGCGGGGCAAGTATATATTCGCTTTACCCGGAAGACTGCGGCTCTTGCCATATGGCCCAGCTTGACCCCTGGAAAGAGTCATTACACGCAAGGGCCGCAGGTCCGGGGCTTCTTGGTCAACTCGATCCCGAAAACCAGCCGGACACCGCCAATTCATGCTATTTCTGCCACGCTCCGCTGGCGGAGCAACAAGAGTTCAAAAGCGCAAGCGGCGGGGGTTATGCGCCAAACCGGGGCTATGATGGGCGCCTTAAACATGCAGGCGTCAGTTGCGCCGTATGCCATGTGCGATACGGAAAAGTTTACGGGCCGCCGCGAAATGGGAAACTGGAAACCGCGCAAAGTGATTTGCGAGGCCACAATGGTTATTACGCCCGGGATTTTTACGGGAAATCGGAATTCTGCGCCGCGTGTCACCAGCTGAATGATGGTTATAAACTAAACGGCAAATTGCTTGTTAATACCTACGCGGAATGGCAAAAAAGCAATTGGGCTAAGGATGGCGTCCAGTGCCAGAATTGCCATATGCCAAACAGGGAGCATCTTTTTAAGGGGATTCACGATAAGCGGATGACTTTAAGCGCCCTGGATATACAACAGGTGTGGGATGGGAAAAAGGCGGCGCTTGCGGTTACAAACTCCGGCGCGGGGCATTATTTCCCAACTTATGTAACCCCGCTGGTGATTATCAGGGCTCATTTGGAGGATTCTTCCGGGAAAACGATCCCAGGATCCGAAAGGGAATATAAGATTGGGCGCAAGGTGAGCCTGGACATCAGCGTGGAGGAATATGACACCCGTCTGGCGCCAGGGGAAAAAAGGGAATACATATACGACGGCCATATTGGCTCCGCATCGCGGATTGTATTTTCAATATCGGTGTATCCGGATTATTTCTACCATGGGTTTTTCAAATCCACGGTGGAAAACGCCAGCGCTCCGACAATGGGGCTCATATCACAAGCCCTTACGGAAACAGGCAAATCGTCCTACAAATTGTGGAGCGGGTCCATAGAGCTTCAGTAATGGCCGCTAGCCGTTTGTAATATTCATCCACCTGTTATCACTAAACTATAAGAGCCTATATAAGGCTCAACCAGGAATGGATTAAATAATCCCAATTATAGAGGCGGATGACCCATGTCTATTATGTGCAATATGGAAGGGTGCAAGGCCAAAAAAGGCCTATGCAAGCATGAGAAGGCGATGCTGGTGATGGCAGGGCTTGCCATTGTGGCCTTTATTGGATGGAGTTTTGTATAACGCTACTGATTATGCGGAGGGAACAAATGGGAAGAGGTTCATTGAGGTTTTTTGCCAGGGCCGTCCCCCTTATGGTGGCGCTTTCAATATCGGCCGGCCAAACAGCGGGCGCGGCGGAGATAATGCCATTCGACGGCAAAAAATTCGCTGAGGCCCAAAAAAGCGGCGTTACAATCATTGTGGGCGCCCATGCCGATTGGTGCCCAACCTGCAAAAAACAGGAGCCTGTAATCGAAAATCTTTCGAAAGACGGCAAGTTCGCCACCGCAATTGTGTTCAAGGTCAACTTTGACACGGATAAGGAGGCCTTAAAACTTCTGAAAATATCGTATCAAAGCACCCTGATAGTGTTTAAGGGGAACAAGGAAGCGGGGCGTTCCGTGGGTGAAACGGATCCGGGGAAAATCCGCGCGCTGTTTGAAAAGGGAATTTGATGCTTTCCATAATTCTCGGATATGCGGCTGGCGTTTTGTCAATACTGTCGCCATGCGTGTTACCGCTGGCTCCAGTGATATTGGCCGGGGCCATGCGAGAGGGCAGGCTTGGCCCCTTGGCGGTGATGGGTGGTCTGGTAATCTCTTTTACAGCCATGGGAATGGTTTTGCCGGTCGCTGGCCAGTTGATTGGAATCGGCCAGGGAACAATCAGGGCAGGAGCGGCGGCCATTCTGTTTCTGGCTGGAGCTTTCATGCTGGCCGGCGCAATGCATTTAAGGTTTATGAAGATGGCCGAGCCGTTGCTGGCTGGTGTGAAAAACTATGCGGGCGCATTCAACGCCAGCGGAATTGGGGGGCAGGTTGCGCTTGGGGTTTTATTGGGGGCGCTATGGGCGCCTTGCGCCGGGCCCACGCTCGGCGCGGCCATCGGGCTTGCCATGAGCCATGAATCCTTGATAAATGCCTCTGCCGTGATGGCATTTTTCGCCCTTGGCGCGGTTACTCCCCTTGTTTTCCTTTCATACGCGGGGCGTTATGCGATTGGGTTGCGTAACAAACTTGCTTCCGCTGGAGGAACGCTAAAACCCGCGTTGGGCATTACGCTACTTGCCACCGGAGTGGCCGTGTTATCCGGAGCCGATAAACATATTGAAAGCATTCTGACTAATGCGTCGCCAGCTTGGCTTACAGACATTACCACCCGTTATTAAACCTCTTTTCTCCCTTCTGGCCCGTAAAACGGTTTGGGCGTAATATAAGGGAAGTAAAAACATACTCGGCGCCTGGTAATGCCGGATATTGATGAAAAGCTCCTGCGCGCCTTCGGGGAGCTTGTATCGGTCAAAATAGGGTTGCGCCCGCGCCCGGGCGACGAAAACATCCTGCGCTCCGCCATCCTCACCCGGATAAAGTCCGGCAAATCACGCTCGCCGGAAGAATACTACCAGCTGGTGGATTCAGACACGGAGCAAGGCCAGCTGGAGCGCCACGAGCTGGCCGCGCATTTCACCGTGGGGGAAACATATTTCTTCAGGGACCGGGGCCAGTTCGCCCTTATCCGGAGCGTGATATTGCCCGAAATTATAAAACGGCGCGGTGAAGATAAAACCCTGAGGATATGGAGCGCCGGTTGCGCCACCGGTGAGGAGCCGTATTCGCTGGCCATGGTGTTGGATGAGCTGATACCCAAAAATTCCGGGTGGGAAGCGATGATCCTTGGCTCCGACGTGAGGGAGGATTTTTTGGCGAAAGCCCGGGGCGGGATATTCGGGGAATGGTCTTTCCGCTCGATTTCCAAAGATGGCCGGAATAAATATTTCAAGAAGCTAAATGAAAGGCAATGGGAGCTACGCGGCCATATAAGGAAAATGGTCACGTTCCGCGCGGCAGACCTGGCTGGCGCGGATTACCCGGAAGGGATGGACCTTATCCTGTGCCGCAACCTTCTCTTGTACTACGAGCGGAACTTCGTGACGGCCATCGTAAATAAACTCTCCGCCGCCCTTGGCGATGGCGGTTATCTGATAACGGGCCATGGCGAGTTGTTCTCCACGCCGGTTGAGGGCTTGAGCCACAAGGTATATCCGGAATCGGTGGTTTACCAGAAAACATCCGGCCAGGCCCAACCATCCATGGCATTGGTGGCGCCTAAAACCCGCGGGGAGCCTGTATTCCAAAACTTCATACAAATACCGGAGCCGCATATTATCTCAGCGCCGGTCAGGTATGTTCCGCCCGCAGGGAATGAAGATCCGGCTCCAGAGCCGGAATCCCCGCAAGACCCGTTTAAAGGACTGGAAGCCGCGCTGGAACAGGGCCGTTACCAGGAAGCGGCGGCGAAAGCGGAGAATATCCTGCGGGACGCGCCGGGATCGGTAAAAGCCCTTTGTTACGCCGCCCGGGCCATGGCCAACACCGGCGACCATAAAACAGCGGCCGCTTATCTGGAAAGGGCCGTGGCGGCGGACTGGAACTCCGTGGAGCCCCATTATCTGCTGGCGAACATCGCCGAGGAAAACGGGGATCGCGCGAAAGCCAAAGAGGAGCTTAATAAAGTAATATACCTGGCGCCGAAATATATCCCGGCGTATATGGACATGGCGGCCATCCACGAAAATGAAAACGATTTTGACCGGGCGCGAAAAATGCGCCTGTCCGCGCTGGCGGTACTGAAGGCGGGGCCGGAGAAGGCGTTGATAGCGCCTTACGGGAACATGACGGCCAAAGAGCTTATAAACCATCTGGAAAAAATGCTGGAAGAGGGCCTGGCGGTGTAGTAATATTTTTTAGTAAGGGTTGGTCCGGAATGGCTTCAGCTTAGTCGAGCTGGGTATATGCAGAACGAGCCTTATCTCATCCTGAGCCATCGTGGTGGATGGTACGCCGTTGAGGCGCAAGCCGTGCTTGAAGTAATCTGGATTCCAGAGCTTATCCCCGCCGAAGAATTTCCCACGTATATCAAAGGCTTATTCAACCTTCGAGGGAAAATAATACCTGTTGTGGATCTGGATTTGCGTTTTGGCCGCGCGCCATCACCCTATTGCTTGTGGGACGTGGTGGTGGTGGTGATGGTTGAAAACGCGATGGTGGGCCTGATAGTTAATGAGGCGCTTGCCGTCGAAAATCTGGACACGGAGGATATCTCATCGCCTTCCGCCGCGCTTGCCGGAGGCCAGCGCCAGCCGAAACTGGTAAAAGGGGAGGCCAAACTTGACGGCAAAATAGTGATGGTCCTCAACCTTGGGAGCCTGGCTCAAAGCGTCGAATATCCGGAAGCCGGAGCGGTAGCGGAGAAAGGCTTGGCTGTATCAGCCCGCCCCGGCGCGGTGGAGGCCGTCACGCCGGAAAACCTGGCCGTTTTCCGGGAGCGGGCCCGCAGTTTACAGCAAGACATTGTGGAGCCCTTGCAGATTGGCCTTACGCCTTATGCCGTGATCGGCCTGGCGGGCGAGGGCTACGCGGTGGACCTTAACCTGATACTGGAATTCACAAACTTAAAAAGCCTCATGCCGGTGCCCTGTTGCCCGCCCCACGTGATCGGGAACATGAACCAGCGGGGGGATATCCTCACCATAATAGACATCCGGGGGTTTCTGGGCCTGCAGGCTCCGCCCGCCGGGCTGGATACCAAAGTGATGGTGGTGAAAGCGGGGGAGCTGAACGTGGGGGTGATTGTTGATGAAGCCCGCGACGTGGTGTATCTGCGCCCCTCGGAAACGCTTCCGGCGCCAATGGGCCGCGAGGCCGGGCAGGAGGAATATTTAACGGGCGTGTTCCAGATTAAAGAGGGGATGGTTTTGATAATAGACCTGGAAAAGATGCTGGAGAAGGGGGACCTGGTGGTAAACGAAACTGTTTGACGGCAAGCGGTAAACGCCGTCATTAACCCGGGCCAACGGTTCGGCGCAAAAGGAAGGGGCAGACGATGTGGAAGAACATGAGACTCAAGAACCGGATCCTCCTCGGGTTTTCCGCGCCAATCCTTATATTCGTGATAATGGCGGTGGTGGTGTTTGTCAATCTGCAATCGCTTTCGGATGGCTTCGGCAGGGTCGCGGATACCCTGGAGAAAGTCAATCAAGCCAACGAGCTGACCCGCCACATGTACAAGATGGTGCGAGCCACCAGGGGTTACGTAATTACCCATGATAAAGGCCACATAACATCGCTTGAGGAATCTTCGAAAGAAATACATGTCCGCGCTCAAAGTCTGGAAAAAGTCCTTGTGAATGCGGAACAAAGGATCCGCCTGAACCGCCTTGTGGAGCTTGCCGGAAAATACGAGAAGGAGATAGCCGAGCCGGTGATAGGCGTCATCGAGGGCGCCAGAAAAGGGGATGTAGTGGCCCTCGTACTGGCAGGAAGACCTGTCACAAACGAGATAGACAAAGTCTCCGCGGATTTCAACAAGAAGGAAATGGAGATCATGAAAGAGGAGGAGAATAAAGTCGCCGATACGATAACGTCCGTAATTTACGAGCTTATCGCCGGGGCGTTTGTATTGGTGGCTTTCTCCATGGGGATGGCCTATTTCATATCCAACGAGACGTTCAAGAGCGTCACCGAAATAGTCAGCTCCATAACCAGCGCCGCAACGGAAATATCGGCCACGGTCAACGAGCATGAGCGTACCGCCAACCAGCAGGCATCGGCGGTGAACGAGACCAGCGCCACGGTGGAGGAGCTGGGGGTGTCTTCCCGCCAGTCATCGGAGCAGGCGGAGACGGCGGCGGTAACGTCCCAGAAGGGGGTAACGCTTTCCGAAAAGGGGTTTGGCTCGGTGCAAAGCACGCTGGAGAGCATGGGGAGGACCAAGGACAAGGCGCGGATCATATCCGAACAGATACTAAGGTTAAGCGAGCAGACGGGCCAGATAGGCGGCATCGCGGCGCTGGTGAATGACATAGCCAACCAGGTGAACCTGCTGGCGCTGAACGCGGCGGTGGAGGCGGCCAGGGCGGGGGAGCATGGGCGGGGTTTCGCCGTGGTGGCGCAGGAGATAAGGAAACTGGCCGACCAGACCAAGAAATCCATAGAAAGGGTGAACACCCTGGTCTTGGACATCCAGAAAGCCACCAACTCCGTGGTGATGGCCTCGGAGGAGGGGACGAAAACCATAGACGACAGCGCCAGGCTGTCCCGGGAAATGGCCGATGTGTTCACCAGCATTTCCGAATCCATGAAGTCCATATTCGAGAACGCCCAAAAGGTGATGCTCAACGCCAAACAGCAGGACACGGCCATGCGGCAGGTGGTGGAGGCCATGAACTCCATAAGCGGTGGGGTAAGGGAGACTGCCGCCGGAGTGAGCCAGACGAAAATAGGGGTGGAGAAGCTGAAGGAAACGGCGATAAATCTCAAGGAGCTTGTGTGAGGGTAGAACGGATTTAGGCGGATCGGGATTACGCTGGCGCGCGGTCTTAAGGGGAGCCGTTGGAAATGATAAAAGACAGGGAGATGCGCGATCTGTACCGGACGGAGTGCGATGAGCGCCTGCCCAAAATGGAAAAATACCTTCTCCATCTGGAAAGCGGGCAACCTGCTGACAGCGCCTTTTATGAGGACCTGCTCCGGGAGGTCCACAGCCTCAAAGGCTCCTCCAGAATGCTCGGCATCATGGGCGTGGAACGCATAGCGCACAGCATGGAGGATATGCTCGCCCCAATCAGGAACGGAGAAAAAGTGTTCACCCATGCCATGGCCGACCGGATGTACTCCGCCATGGACTCCGTGAAAAAACTTGTTAACGAAGCCGTCACCGGCGAGGCCCCCGCTGGAGTGGATGTTGAGGAAGTGATCCGGCGGTTAACCGGCGAGGCGGGAAATGACGGCCCGGAAGAACCGCCAACTGCCGCGCCGCCAGCGGGTAAACCTGCATCCGGCCAGGACAGGCCGGAACCCGTCGCGCCGGAGGTATCCCACTCCGCCCCATACCAGATAGACACCGTCCGCGTTAAAACCGGCCAGCTGGACGAGCTGATGAACCAGACCGGGGAGCTTGTGGTGTTGAAAACCCGCATGGCGCACAGGCTTTCCCAGGCGGACGACGCGCTGAACCTGTGGGACGAGCTGGTAAAAGAGCTGGCCCCGGTGATTTACGCCAGCAGGATGGAGCCGCGGAACGTATCATCCGCCGGGTCTCTTGTTAACCAATCCCGGGCCGGGGAGCTGATCAGCCGCGCCACAGACTCCTTTAATTCCCTCCGGGACGCCATTAACGAAGACAATTCAAAACTGGATTTTATTTCCGGCGCGCTGGAGGGCGGGATCCGCGACATCCGGTTATTGCCATTCTCCACGCTGTTCGACCTTTTCCCCAGAATGGCGCGGGACCTTTCGCGGGTAAGGAACAAAGAGGTAAAGCTGGAGATAACCGGAGGCGACACGAAAGCGGACAAGCGCGTGATAGAAGAGATGAAAGACCCTGTCATGCACCTTATAAGAAACGCCATAGACCATGGCATTGAGCCCCCGGAAGAGCGGGAGCGGCTGGGGAAGCCCGGAACCGGCGCGATCCGCCTGAAAGCGTTGCGTACCGAGACGAACATAATAATAGAAGTGTCCGACGATGGCCGGGGGCTGGACACGGAAGCCATAAAGCGCGAGGCCATAAAGCGCGGGATAATAGCGGCCGAAGGGGCGGAGGAGACGCCCGACGAGGAGCTGAAATCCATCATATTCGCTCCAGGGTTTTCCACCAGCGCGTTTGTGACGGACATCTCCGGCCGGGGGGTTGGGCTGGACACGGTAAAGGCGAAAACGGAATCGCTTAAAGGCTCCGTCCGGGTGGAATCCGCCGCTGGGGCTGGATGCGTGATAAAGATAATATTGCCCGTGTCCCTGGCCACCACCCGGGTCCTCATAGTCAGGGCGGAGGGGAAGAGTTACGCCATACCCATAGAATTCACCAATTCGACCATTATGGTGTCACCCGAGGAAATGTTTCCCATGGAAGGCCGGGAGACCATATCTTTCAGCGGCCGCCCCACCTCCATAGCCCGGCTCAGCGATATTCTGGAACTGCCCGGCGCCGCCGGCAAGGGGCGGAAAAATGGGACCGCCGGGAAGGGCGGGGCGTTCCCCTGCGTGGTTATCCAGGCGGGGGATGAAATCATGGCCCTGCGGGTGGACGAGTTGGTGGACGAGCAGGAGATAATGATAAAACCCCACAGCCAATTGCTGAAACGGGTGCGCAACGTGACCGGCTCCACCATCCTTGGTAACGGGGAAGTATGCGTTGCGCTAAACCCGGTGGACATGCTATCAACAGCCCGGAAAAAGGCCATGGCGCGGGCTCCGGCCCCGGTGAAAGCCGCGGCGCGGGAAACGAAACGGGCGATCCTGCTGGTGGAGGACTCCATAACCACGCGGACGCAGATAAAAAGGATTATCGAGGGTTTTGGATACGAAGTGGCCACGGCGGTGGACGGGATGGACGCGTGGGGCAAACTGGCGGAGCGGCAGTTCGACGTGGTGGTGTCGGACATCATGATGCCCAACATGGACGGCCTCGCCTTAACCGCCAGGATACGCCAGGATGCAAGGCTTAAGGAACTGCCGGTGATATTGGTTACAACCCTCGCCTCCGATGAGGACAAGAAGAAGGGATTGGAGGCCGGGGCAAACGCCTATATCCCAAAACCGGCGTTCGACCAGAAAATCCTTGGTGAAACCCTCAGGAGATTTATTTGAGAGATAAGAAGTATTTGGAAGGCTACGGAGCGCCTCCCCCTGGCGACACGGTCTCCATTCCTTAGACTTGACCCCAAGGAGCGCGGTAATGGAAGTGGCTTCTAACAAAAGCGGCCGCCACGGCGGGACAATCAAGGTTCTGCTGGTGGACGATTCGATGGTGGCGTTGACGCTGTTGAGAAGGATGTTGTCCACATCACCGGACATAGAGGTGATAGGCATGGCGCAGAGCGGCGAGGAGGCTTTAAGGATGATTCCCGCGCTGGATCCGGCGGTTGTCCTTACGGACCTGCACATGCCCGGTATGGGGGGGCTGGAATTCACCAGACAGGTCATAGAAAAATATCCGCGCCCCATACTGGTGGTCAGCGTGTCGGTGGAAAAAAATTCGCACAACGCGTTCGAACTGTTGCAGGCGGGGGCCATAGACGTTTTCACAAAACCCCGCGCGTCTTTGGAATCCGAATACATGCATATGTCCGGAGAGCTTGTCAGCAAAGTGAAAATACTGGCCGGCGTGCATGTGATCCGGAAGATGGGGATAGCTGGAAAAGGATATGGCGCGCCGGGGGATAATATCAATAGCAAAGGGGTCATAAGGGCGGTGGCCATTGGGGCGTCCACGGGCGGCCCCCAGGCCCTTTACTCTATCCTTTCCCAACTGCCCCACGGTTTTCCCATGCCGGTGATTTGCGTCCAGCATATTACGGAAGGGTTTATGGAGGGGCTTGTGGAGTGGTTGCAGTCCAACAGCCAAATCAAGATCAGCGTGGCCGGGAACGGGGACTATCCTTTCCCGGGCCACGCCTATTTTGCCCAAGAAGGGGCGCATTTGCTGATAGACAAGGCAGGCCTGTTCAGGTACGCGCAAACACCCCCTTACCTTGGGCACCGCCCATCCATAAACCTTGCCTTTAAATCCGTGGCGGAAAGGTACGCCAGCGCCGCCATGGGGATACTTCTAACGGGCATGGGCGATGACGGGGCGGAAGGGATGAAAGCCATAGAATCCGCCGGGGGCATGACCATAGCGCAGGACGAGGCTACCAGCGTAGTCCACAGCATGCCGAGAAGCGCCATAGACAGGGGAGCCGCCCGATACGTGCTTCCGCTGGACCAGATAGCGGACGTCATTATATCCATGGTCCCCAGGGTTGAAAGGGAAAGGTGATTCGATGAGTCCCACGGGTATGCCGAAGAGGGAAATACTGATAGTGGAGGACAGCGACGTTCAGGCTGTCCTTTTACAGCGGATCCTTGAGCAGGAGGGTTTCCAGATAATCCGCGCCCGGGATGGCGAGGAGGGGCTTTCCATGGCCAAATGGCGCAAACCCGCGCTGATAATAAGCGACGTGCTCATGCCCAAGATGGACGGCTGGGGCATGTGCATGCGGATAAAGAAGGAGGAAGAGGTAAAGGCTCCGGTCATCCTGCTCACCCAGCTGTCCGAAGTGGAGGATGTGATAAAGAGCCTGGAGGCCGGGGCGGATTACTACATCACAAAGCCTTACAACCCCGCGTTCCTGCTTTCCAAGGTGGCTTATTTCCTGGAGAACCATATAGAGGTCTTGCCTAAGCGGGAAGAAGCCCCCACCACCATCACTTACGGCGGCAAGCGTTTCACCGTTACCTCCAACCGGGAGCGGATAATGAGCCTGCTCCTGTCCATCTACGAAAACGCCATAGAGCAGAACAAGGAGTTGAGCAAGGTTCAACAGGGGCTGGCCACCCTCAACGAACAGCTGGAGGAAAAAGTAAGGCAAAGGACGGCGGCGCTGGTGGCGGAGGTGGAGGAACGGAAAAAGATAGAGGAGAGGCTTCGGGAAAGCCAGGAGACCCTGCGGCGCGCCCAGGAGACGGCGCGGCTTGGAACCTGGAGCATGGACATAAACAAGAATCACGTTACCTGGTCGTCCGAGATGTATGTGATATTGGGGATAAGCCCCGCCAAATTCCCGCCCTCGTTCGACCTGTTTATCTCGATGACCCATCCGGATGACAGGGAGTTGGTGAAAACCGTCATCGAAAGCGCCCTTACGAAAAAAGAGCCGGTGGACGTGGAAAGCCGGATTGTGAGGCCCGACGGCTCCATACGCCACATAAGCGCCCAATGCAGGGCATACAGGGAAGAAAACGAGGCCGGGGCAAAGATGGTGGGCGCGGCGCTGGACATAACGGAACGCAAGAATGCCGAGGAGGAGCTGATAAGGCTGAACAGGGCGTTGAGGATGCTCAGCCGGGGCAACCGGGTCCTTGTAAGGTCCAGCACCGAGGGGGACCTGTTAAACGCCATATGCCAGGTGATAGTCAGGGTTGGCGGATACCGCATGGCATGGATATGCTACGTTGATAATGGCGAACCAAAAACCCTTCGGGTGGCGGCCAGCGCGGGATACGAAAAAATGGACGACATACCCATCGAGCGCCGGTGGCCCGGGCTTTCAGCCGGAGAAGGGCCCCTGGCCGGGGTTATCCAGTCGAAAGCGGCTTTCATTGACCGGGCCATACTTGGTAAAAAGGAAAGTAACGGGGCCATCCAGGACGCCAAAGCCTGCGGATACGCCTCTTACGCGGCGATGCCAATATTGATAGGGGGAGCGGTGGCGGCGATCATAAATGTTTACTCCGGATCGCCGGAAGCTTTCAGCGGCGATGAGGTGGAGCTACTCGAGGAAATGGCGGAGGACATGGCGTTTGGGATCAATTTCATCCGGGAGAGCGCCGCCCGGAGGCAGGCGGAGGAAAAATTCCGGCTTATCGCCGAGGCGGCCCAGGACGCTGTATTGCTGATAGACGAAGAGGGTAAAATCCGTTCCTGGAACGAATCGGCGGAAAGGATATTTGGATACCCCGCCGAAGAGGCGCTGGGCGGGAAAATGTCGGAGCTGATAATACCGCCGGATGTCAGGAAGCGCCATGAAGAATGGATAAAGCGGTTCGGTGAAACCGGAACCGGGGCGATGATAGGCAGAGTAACGGAGATAAGCGCCCAGAAAAGCGACGGCTCCATCTTCCCCGCCGAGTTGTCCTTGTCCGCCGTGAAAATACACGGCAAATGGATGGCTGTGGGCTTGTTAAGAGACATAACGGCGCGAAAAACCTCTGAGCAGATGCTTTTGCAGTCGGAAAAAATGGCCTCCATAGGCAATCTTGCGGCGGGAATAGCCCACGAGATAAACAACCCCATCAGCTTCGTCAGCTCCAACCAGATTTATATAAAGAAAGCCGTGGAAAAGCTTTTCGGGCTGATAGACGGGTTAAAGGACAGCCCGGAGGCCGTGGAAAAGCTTCTGGATGAGTCCCGCCCGTTAAGGGAGGAGTTCCGGGAGATCATGGAAGAGTCCATGGAAGGGACGCAGAGGATAATCACGATAGTTAAGGATCTAAAGCCGTTCGTCCATGTGTCTGAAGAGCATTGGGAGGCTACGGACGTCCACATAATAATAGACGGGGCGCTCAACATAGCGCGGAACGAGATCAAATATAAGGCGGAGGTTGCGCGGAAGTACGAATCGAAAAACGCGAGCATAGTGGAATGCATCCCAAACCAGCTGGGACAGGTGTTCTTGAACCTTTTTGTGAACGCCGCCCAGGCGATAAAAGATAAAGGGACAATAACCGTCCGCACCAGCGACGGGGAAGATACGGTGATGGTGGAGGTCCGCGATGACGGCGAGGGGATGTCCAAAGAAAACCTGAAACGGATATTCGATCCGTTCTTCACCACAAAACCGGCGGGGAAGGGGACTGGGCTGGGGCTGGCCTTGTCGCACACCATCATTCAAAAGCACAATGGGACCATTACCGTGGACAGCGAGCCGGGCAAAGGCACGGTGTTCACCATCACCATCCCGCTTCGACGGGACATTCCGGAAAGCTGATATAACCGCGCGGCGCTTTTAATTATTTAACCAACTCTGGCGTCTGTGCGCGTTATGCCCCAAAATAGGAAGTGGGTTGGTATTGCTCAAAGCTGGGTTCTAACTAGTCATGGTAAACCGTCAAGACCATCTGGGCGCGGCGCTGAAAAGGTATTCGGCGCTGGCGTTCGTCCTGTGGTCTTTGCTTATAGTATCGCTGGCGGTGTGGGACAGGTGGAAAATACACCAATTCACATTGCAAACCGCCAGGAACGAGGCGCAGGCCAATTACGCCAAAGACGTGGCTTTCAGGGAATGGGCCGCCTCGCACGGCGGGGTATATGTGCCAGTGGACGCCAATACACCGCCAAACATCTACCTTTCCAATATACCGGAGAGAGACATCACGACACCTTCGGGAAGAAAACTGACGCTCATGAACCCGGCGTACATGGCGCGGCAGGTAAATGAATATTTCGCAAGGACCAAAAGGTTTTTCGGCCATATAACAAGCCTTAGCCTGAAAAACCCCATAAACAAGCCGGATCCATGGGAGGAGAGCGCCCTGAAAGCCTTTGAAGCGGGTGTGAAGGAGGTTTCAGAGGTGACGGAGATGAACGGAAAGCCTTTCCTGCGGTTCATGCGGCCAATATATACCAAAGAAGGGTGCCTGAAGTGCCATGCGGAGCAAGGGTACAAGGTGGGGGACATCAGGGGCGGCGTAAGTGTCTCGGCGCCTCTGGAAAGCTACTATGCGGGGCAGAGGCTGGAGAATGAGCGGCACGCGATCGCTTACTCGTTGATATGGGTAATTGGTATTCTGGGGCTA
Organism: Nitrospinota bacterium; assembly: GCA_016208975.1. Classification (NCBI taxonomy): domain Bacteria; kingdom Pseudomonadati; phylum Nitrospinota; species Nitrospinota bacterium. Next base: position 81,640 of record JACQXA010000002.1, on the reverse strand, counting down.
ACGTTGAGCTACCGGAAAATAAGGGCCACAACTGAAAGCGAGTATAAAACCCGCGCGGAGCTGGAATGGGCCAATGACCAGCTTAGGGAAGAGATGGCCCAGCGGGAGCGGGTGGAAAGCAGGCTTCACGCCAGCGAGCTACGCACGCTCCAGGTGGTGGAGGCGTCCCCAACGCCGATGATAATCACCGACAAAGAGCAAAAGATAGTGTTCTCCAATAAAAAGTTCAGCGAGATGTCCGGCTATGCGCCCAACGAGATAGCCGACACCGGCCAGTGGTGGGGCAAGGCTTGCCCCGATGAGGAGTATCGCACGCGGGTCTTGCGAACATGGGAAGAGGCCATGGAGAAGGCGGACCGGGAAATGGCGGGCATGGAGCCGGTGCGGGTGTCCATCACGCGGAAGGAGGGATCCAAACGGGAAGTTATCCTCAACTATTCATCCATAGGAGAGTTGGGGCTTGTGGTTTTCCACGACATCACCCATTTAAAAGAGCGGGAAGACGCGCTGGAAAAAACCACGGAAGACCTTATAAGGTCCAACCAGGAGCTGGAGCAGTTCGCCTATGTGGCGTCGCACGACCTGCAGGAGCCTTTGAGGACTATCGCAAGCTACCTTCAGATCCTTGCGTCAAATTACAAAGGCAAGCTGGACGCGGAGGCGGACAGTTTCATAAACTTCGCCGTGGACGGGGCCCGGCGCCTCCAGGCCGTAATCCAGGACCTTCTGGCGTATTCGCGCCTGTCGGCCCATTTTAATCCCCGGGACAACGTGGATCCCGCGGAATGCGCCGGAAACGCGCTTATAAGCCTCCGGGAAATGATGGAGCGGACGGGGGCCGCGATCAAACTGGGCGCCATGCCCAAGGTTAAAGCGGATCCGGATCAACTATCCATCGTTTTCCATAACCTGATAGCCAACGCCATCACCTACACGGATTCCAGCGTGAAACCCGAGGTGGAGATTAAAGCGGTGGAGCGCGAGGGGTTAATAGAGCTTTCAATAAAGGATAACGGGGTGGGGATAGAAACTCAATACCATGAACTCATCTTTAAAATGTTCCAGCGTCTGCGGCCCGCAAAAGACCGTATAGGCACCGGTGTCGGGCTTGCCATGTGCAAGAAGATCGTGGAAATGGGGGGAGGGAATATTTGGGTGGAATCCACCCCGGGCGAAGGGAGCGTATTCCGGTTCACCATCAAAAAGGCGGAACAATAACGCCTGTCATGAACCGTTTATGGTTATCACCTCCACAATGTTGGTGGAGCCGGAAACCCAAAGCGGGTAACCGGCGGTAACTATTATCCTGTCCCCGGCCGCGCCCAGGCCGTTATCCCTGGCGAACCGCTCAGCGGTGCGGCAAAGCGTCCCCAAATCCTGTGTCTGGGGAATCAGCGCGGGTATGACGCCCCATGAAAGATTGAGCTTTCTGAATGTGTCTTCGTCGCATGTAAACCCTATGATGGGCATGGAAGGCCTGAAGCGGGAGATCATCCGCGCGGTGTGCCCGGTAAGGGTGGATGTGGCCAGACAGACCGCGCCCAATTTAAGCGCCAGGCCGCACGCGGCGCGGCTCATGGCCGCCTCGGTATCCTGCACGAACGCCGATTCCGGCTCGTCCATGTATTTGGCCGAATCGTAACTCTCCTCCGTTGCCCTGGCTATCATGTCCAAAGTGGTTACCGCCTCCACGGGGTAATCTCCGGCGGCGGTCTCCTCGGACAGCATCAGCGCATCTGTCCCGTCGAGGATGGCGTTGGCCGTGTCGGTGGCTTCGGCGCGGGTGGGCCTGGGGCTGTCTATCATGGAGCGTAACATCTGCGTGGCGGTGATAACCGGCTTTCCGGCCCTGCGGGCGGCTGTGATAACGCTTTTCTGGATTATGGGAAGCCTTTCGAAAGGGGTTTCAACCCCAAGGTCTCCCCGGGCCACCATGATCCCGTCCACCATTGGCAATATCTCGTTGAGGCTTTCCACGGCCTGGGGTTTCTCTATCTTGGCCAGCAACATGGGTTTGGCGCTTCGTGAGCGGGAGATGGCCTCCTTTACGGGGAGCAGATCCGCCACGCCGCGCACGAAGGAGAGGGCCACAAAATCCACGCCATTCATCAGGCCGAACTCCAGGTCCGCCTGGTCCTTCTTGGTGAACGCCGGTGTCCTGAGGTTGCACAGCGGCAGGTTCACCCCCTTGTGGGAGGTAAGTATCCCGCCGGTTATGGTGACGCACTTAAGCTTGCCCCCTTCTATGCGCTCCAACGCCAGTTCCACCAGCCCGTCGGCCAGCAGGATTTTGGAACCGGGGGAGACATCTTCGGCCAGGTATGCGTAATTGACGGGAATTTCGTTTCCCTCGGCGGTTTCTCCGGTTGTAAGCGTTACCGGTTGTCCCGGTTTTAGGATTATCTGGGGCGTCCGCAATTCCCCCAGCCTTATCTTGGGCCCGCCCAGGTCTTGCAGGATGCCGATGCGTTTTCCCGTCTGGGCGCTGGCCTGCCTGATGGCCGCTATGGAAAGCTTGTGATATTCATGGGTCCCGTGGGAGAAATTCAGCCTGGCCACGTTCATCCCGGCATGGGCAAGCTTTACGATCATTTCGAGGGAGGAGGAGGCGGGGCCGAGGGTGCAGATAATCTTTGTCTTGCGAATCCGGTGGTTGTCCATAGTCTTTGGAACCCCCTGTTTTGCGCTTGCAATCCGCTTATTCTAACAGGCGGGCGGGCTATTTGCCCGATAAAACGCCCCATGGTGGTGTCTCAGTTTGAATCCCAAATAATAGACAGATCCCTCACTTCGCTTGCGCTTCACCCAGGATGACAATGTTATCAACGGCTTTTATATTGTCTTTCTGGCCGTAAGTGAAGAATCTCCCCTGCACTTTCAAACCGGGACACTACCCGCCCCAAGGCCTGGTTAATGTTCCTCGAGGTAATTTAAATCCTTGTGGAACGTCTCCTCAAGCCTGAACAGGGCGTATATGGACAGGAACAGGCACACAAGCCCCACAAGGGCGGCGGAGTTGATGATGCCGAAATGCTCCTTGCCCATCTTGAACGAGTAAGTGATGGGTATCACCGTGCCCCGGATAAAATTGGGCACGGTGGAGGCCACGGTGGCGCGGAGGTTGGTGCCGAACTGCTCGGCGGCGATGGTGATGAACACGGCCCAGTAACCCACCGCCACGCCGATAATCCCGCACATGAAATAAAAGAATGAGGCGCTTATGCCGTCCAGCGACAAAAACACGGCTATCACAAAGCCGCACATCAGCTGGAACACCAGCACCACCTTTTTCCTGCTCCCCAGGTACTGGCTGGAAAAGCCGCTCACGAAGTCGCCAAAAATAAGGCCGATGTAACAGTACATGATCGCGTCGCCCGCGCTTACCGCTTCCGGCACGCTCATGGCCTTGGCGAACTCCGGCGAGAAGGTGATGATAACCCCCACGGTGAACCAGGTGGGAAGCCCTATCATGATGGAGTTCATATATTTGCCGAACCGCTCCCTGGACTTGAAGAGGCTCAGGAAATCCCCCTTCTTGACGCCGGAAGCCTCCATCTGCCGGAACATGCCGGACTCGAAGATGCTCACCCGCAGGATGAGAAGCAACATGCCAAGAATACCGCCGATTATATAGGCCGTGCGCCAGTCGAAATTCTTGGCCACAATGTTGGCCAGCACGGCGCCCGCCACCCCCACGGTGGCGATGACGGCGGTGCCGTAACCCCGCGACTTTTGCGGCAGGCTTTCCAGCACCAGCGTTACGCCCGCGCCCAGTTCCCCGGCCAGCCCCAGCCCGGCGATGAACCTGAGAATGGCGTAACTTTCTATGGAGTTTACGAAGGCGTTGGCGAAATTGGCCATGGAGTAGAGGAAGATGGAGCCGAAAAGTATTTTTATGCGCCCCTTTTTATCACCCAGAATGCCCCAGGCCAGGCCGCCTAAAAGCATCCCGCCCATCTGCATGTTCAGAAGGTACACACCCTCGTCCAGCAATGCCTGGCCCTCGAACCCTATGGCCTTCAGGCTTGGCACGCGCACGATGCCGAACAGGATAAGGTCGTAAATGTCCACGAAGTAGCCCAAGGCGGCCACAATAACCGGGATTGAGAAAAGACCCTGGGCCCACTTCCCGTTTTCAGAGACGGTCATTTGTAAATTGGTTCCGTAGAAGATGGTTGACTGGGGCTATTTTATACGGAGGAAGCTGGTTTGATGGGGGAAATTTAACCGTGCCCCGCCTTCAACGGGTATTACCCGTTGAAGAAGGCGGAACGCGGTTCCAGCCGGGCCGGTTATCGCAACATGCCCGGCTGGGAAAAAACGTTATCTGCCCGAACTTGGCCTGTAGCCAGCGCCGCTGTTGCGGGGTTTGAAACGGGAGTTCCGGTTGTAACCGCCGTAGTTGCGCGGTTCCTTCTGTCTGGGAGCGGCCACTTGCGCCGAATGGTGCGGATGGTCCTCGTCCACCGTGATGGGGATCCTTATAACCCGTTCGATGGCCCGCAGGATGGAGCGCTCCTCGCTGTCGCAAAGGGAGATGGCCGAACCGGCCTCGCCGGCGCGGGCTGTGCGCCCGATGCGATGCACGTAGCTCTCCGGCTCGTTGGGCATCTCGAAATTTATCACGTGGGTGACGCCTTTGATGTCAATCCCGCGGGAGGCGATGTCCGTGGCCACAAGCACCCTGGCGCGCCCGGCGGAGAAATTCTTAAGCGCCTTCATGCGCGCCGCCTGCGACTTGTTGCCGTGGATGGCCTCGGCGCTCACCATGTTGCGGTTCAGCTTTTCGGCGATGTTGTTGGCCTTGTGCTTCGTGCGGGTGAAAATCAGCGCCCGGAAGATGCCTTCATCTTTCAGAAGGTTCAACAGGGCGGCTTCCTTGTCGTGCCGCTCCACGAACATCACTTTCTGCTCCACCTTTTCGGCGGTGGACGAAACGGGGTTTACCTTCACGGAAACCGGGTCGTTCAACAGCTCGCCCGCAAGGCCGGTGACGGCAGGGGGCATGGTGGCGGAGAAAAACATGGTCTGCCGGTTGGAGGGCAGGGCCGAGATTATCTTGGTGACATCGGTTATGAAACCCATGTCCAGCATCCTGTCTGCCTCGTCGAGGACGAATATCTCAAGAGAGCCCAGCGAAACCACCCGCTGGCGCATAAGGTCCAGCAGGCGGCCGGGAGTGGCCACAAGGATGTCCGCGCCGCGGGAGATGGCCTTTATCTGGCCGCCCATTCCCACGCCGCCGTATACCACGGCCTGCCAAAGTTTTAGATGCCTGCCATAGGCGCGAACGCTGGTGTTTATCTGTTCGGCAAGTTCCCGGGTGGGTGTGAGGATGAGGGCGCGCGGCGCGTTCCTTTGCCCCTGGCGTTTTCCCTCGGTGAGGCGCTGGAGTATGGGAATGGCGAACGCGGCGGTTTTACCCGTGCCGGTTTGCGCGCAACCTAATATATCGCGGCCTTGTACGGCGTGCGGAATAGCCTGGGCCTGAATGGGCGTGGGCTGTTCGTGCTTTTCGTCACGCAAGGCGCGGAGAATGGGCTCAATAAGGCCCAATTCGGAGAACGAAGAAATGGTCATTTAGGGTGTTTCCAAAAAAAAGAGGTTGGGAAAGCCCCTTTCGGGGCTTATCCATGTGTGGGAGTGGTTACTACCAGGAGCGTCTTGGAGCGCGGGCTTTCCTCTGCTCGGCCTGATTCACCTTTATGGCGCGGCCCTGGAACTCTTTACCGTTGAGGTTCTTAATGGCCGCGTCGGCGTCGGAATTGTTCATTTCGACGAAAGCGAAACCACGGGACCTGCCGGTTTCACGGTCCTTAATCACGTTGACCGTCTCCACTTCGCCGAATTCTTCAAACAGCGAGCGCAGGTCATTTTCAGTAGCGGAGAAGGGGAGGTTTCCAACGAAGATATTCATGTACGATAGATCCTTAAAAAAAATAAAAATGTGAGACGAGGCGACTCGTAAGGTAAGCCCCGGCCCGTTGCCCAATCTTGGAAGGAAAATCTGAGGCAGGTTAATAGCGTCAGCTTCGGCCAAAATTTGGCGTCCAAACAACACCATCAGGTTAGCAGGTTTTTATAAAATGTACATAGCTATTTTTTGGGCGCCCCCGGAAAGGCCGTTTTGCCCCATTCGGCTATTGGCGGATTAATACCGGATAGGGTAGGGTATATCTGCGATTTACGCCGCGTTTGGCCGGAAACCGTCAACAGCTGGATAGGCTTGGAAAAATGAGGGAAAGCGCTGTTTTAACCTGCGGGGGCGGGGCATGAGCCTTCATCTGCCGCCCCTGTTGAAACGGGCTGTTCCGCTGGGGCTTAAGAAAAAGCTGAAGGCGGCTTTAGACTTTATCGAAGAAAGACGGTTCGCCGGGTCGCTGGCTGGCCGCCGGTTCACCCCGCCGAAAACAGGCCCGGCGGTAAATTATGGGGGCAAGGCCCCTTCCACCGGAGGGTTCCTGCATGGAGGCCGGGTGAAACTGGCCCATCTGGAAGAGGCCTACCCCGAGACGGACAATTTCAACATACTCTATTTGGTCAGTTCCGCCCTGCCGCCTCACGCCCATGTTCTGGCGGACTGGGCGGCGGATTGCGGCGCGAAGGTGGCGCTAAACCAGAACGGCGTGGGGTATCCCGGCTGGGCCGGACCGGATTATGACGAGATTAATATCCCCATGCGGGCGGTGATGGGCAAAGCCAATTATGTGGCTTATCAAAGCCGGTTCTGCCAGCAAAGCGCGGATAAATGGCTGATGAAACCTTCGTGCCCTGTGGAGGTTATCTATAACTGCGTGGACACGGATGTTTTCACCCCCCCGGCGGAACCGCTACCCGCCAGGCCCATAAGGCTATTGGCGGCGGGAAGCCATTACCAGGACTACCGCGTGATTTCCCTGCTTGCGGCCGGGGCGTTGCTGCTGAAAAAGGGGCTGGAGGTGGAAATCTGGGTGGCCGGTGGGCTTAAGTGGCCGGGGGCGGAGCAGGAGACGCGGAAATTGATAGATAACCTGAAACTCGATGGGCGCGTGAAGTTTTTGGGGGGATATACACAGAATCAGGCGGCGGATATTTACCGTTCCTGCCATATCCTTGTTCATTCAAAATACAACGACCCTTGCCCGACGGTGGTGATAGAAGCCATGGCCTGCGGATTGCCGGTGATAGGCTCCGCCAGCGGCGGGATGGGTGAGCTGGTGGGAGATTCAGCTGGCGCGCTGATAGATGTCCCGCAAAGCTGGGAGCGAACTTACTTCCCCGGCGCCAGCGAACTGGCCTCGGCGGTAGAGAAGGTAGCGGGCAATATCGAGGTCTTGTCGAAACAGTCGCGGGCTCGGGCGGTGGAACGGTTTGGTAAAGGCGAGTGGCTGGCGCGTCATGGCGCCATGTTCAACCGGCTACTGGCGGGATGATGTTTTATCCCTTCCTTGCCGCGCAGAACACCGACAGGCCGAAAGGAAACGTCACACCGAGCCGGATAAGCCGGTTCTCGAAGAACAGGATGTTTTTGAAAAATCCGTTCACTATCGCGGGCGGCAGGCCCAGGTCGGACTTTGGGTTTTTGGCCGGGAAAAACCTTTGGAACGTCCGCACCAGGAACGCGGGCGGGAACAGGAAAATGTTCCTGTAAGTGATCATATCTATTTTAAACCCGGCCGCCTCCAGCATGGTCTCCAGCTCTTTTTTGGTGAACCGGCGTTTTATATGCACGGCCCTGTCGTGATCGCCCCTCATAAACTCGAAGGCGGGCAGGTTTATTAAAAGCAGGCCGCCGGGTTTTAGCGTGGCGCGCATATCTTTAAGCGCTTTTAAGCCATCCGCCTCGTTTAGGTTGCAAAGCACATCCATGGAGACCGCCGCGTCGAAAGATGCGTTTTTGAAAGGAATGTCCGTTATCGAGGCCAGCGCCAGGTTTGGGGCGTTTCTTTTTCTCGAAAGTTTTATGGCGTCGGGGGAGAAATCGAATCCAACAGGTTTGAGGTCGGCCAGAATGTCCAACAGTTTGCCGGTTCCACATCCCGCGTCCAGCATTTTTATGGGAGCCTCGCTTCGTATCATGGTCTCCGCCAGGTTGTGGAGCCCCTGATACCACCAGTGTCCCTCCTCCACGAGGAACATGGTTTCGTACTCTCTTACTTCCATGGCGCGGGTTTACCGGAAAGAGCGGATGGTATCGGCCACATAGGCCACATCCGTTTCTTCCAATTCCGGGTAGATGGGGAGCGACAGTATTTCGCCCGCCAGTTTTTCCGCCACCGGAAAACTCCCGGCGGAATACCCCAGCCCCTCGAATGCTTTCTGCAAATGGCAAGGTTTTGGGTAATGGATCATGGTATGGACCCCGTGGGCCGACAGATGGACCGCCAGCGCGTCCCGTTTTGCGGTTTTTATCACGTACAGGTGATACACGCTTTTTGCGCGCCCGTCATCGGCGGGAGTTGTTATCCAGTCCAGACCGGCCAGCGACTCGCTATATAGCGCCGCCAGTTTGCGCCGCCGGGCGTTCCACCCGTCCAGCCGCTTGAGCTTCACGTTCAGGATGGCCGCCTGAATCTCGTCCAGCCTGCTGTTGATGCCGGGCATGACGTTGTTGAATTTGGATTCCTCGCCGTAATTGCGGATCATCCGGGCCAGCCGGGCGGTTTCATCGTCATTGGTGATTATCATTCCGCCGTCACCGTAGGCGCCAAGGTTCTTTGTCGGGTAGAAACTGAAACAACCGGCGTCGCCCATAGCGCCGGCCTTGTGGTTTAAAAATTCCGCCCCGGTGGCCTGGGCCACATCTTCCACCACTTTCAGGCCGTACTTGGCGGCCAGGGTGTTGATAGGCTCCATATCCGCCGGGCGACCGTAGAGATGCACGGGGATGACGGCTTTGGCCTTGCGGCCTTTGCCGTTGGCCAGGCGCTCTTCCAGCTTTGCCGGATCCATAAGAAAAGTTCCGGGATCCACATCCACGAACGCGGGCGTGGCCCCGGCGGATACTATGGCGCAAACCGTGGGGGTGGCGGTGTTGGGAGCGGTGATCACCTCGTCGCCGGGTTTTATGCCGAGGGCCAACAGGGCGACTTGCAGAGCCTCGGTTCCCGAAGCCACGCCTACCGCGTGGGCGGCGCCGTTGTATCCGGCGAAAGCCCGCTCGAAGGAGGCCACCTCCTGGTCCAATATATATCGGCCCCGGGCCAAGGTTGTTTGGATGGCGGAATTTATCTCCCCGCTTAACGAACTGTATTGCCGGGAAAGCTCAAAGAAAGGGATGGTTGGCTGGCTCACCAGTACATCCCTTTATGTTCCATATAATACTCCACGGTTTTTTGAACCCCGGTTTTAAGCGGTGTTTTGGGGCTCCAGCCGACGACTCTTTTTATCTTGCCGATGTCCGAGTAAAAATCGCCCGGCTCCAGGGTTGCACGCTCGGCGGAAAAGGGGGTGAGCTTCCACCGGCCTTTCCCCGCCGCGTTTACCGCCGCCTCCGCCAGGTCGCGGAAACAGCTTACCTCGTCGCTCCCCAAGTTGAAAAGCTGGCCGTAAGCCTCGTCCAGCGCCGCGCACATCAATATGGCCTCCACGGTGTCGTCCACATACAGGAAATCCCGCTTCAACGAACCGTCGCCGAAAACCTGTATGGTCTCATCGTCTATGGCAAGACGTATGAACCAGTTGGCCACGCCGAACCGGTTGTGACGCATCTGGGCCCGGGGGCCGTATATATTCGTGAGCCGGAGCGTTACCGATTTTATGCCGTGGTTATCGTTATATATCTTGAACAACTGCTGGGCGGTGAGGCTGGACAGCTCGTAGATGCCCTTGGGATTCAGCGGCGCGTTCTCGTCCACCGGCAAATGGGTGGCGGGGCCGTATTCGCCCCGGGTGCCGGTATATATAAGCCTGGCGGAAGGGTTGTGGCTCTTGCAGGCCTCCAGCAAGACCGCCGCGCCTTTTATGTTTATGTCTATGTCGGAAAATGGGTCTTGCAGGCTTTTCACATGGTCGTTCTGCCCGGCGAGGTGGAAGATATAGTCCTGGCCGGTCACAAGATATTTGGTTGTGTGTTCGTCCCTGATGTCGCAAAAGTTTATCTTAACGTCATCCTTAACCGGCTCGATGTTGAACAGGTTGCCGCCGTGGCCGTCCAGCATGGCGTCCAGAATGGTGACATGCGCGCCCAGCTCCACAAGCTTGACGGCCAGGTTGCCGCCGATAAAGCCCAGGCCGCCGGTGATAAGGGCGTTTTTACCCCCGAAACGGGCTTTAAGGTCGCTTGCCGGTTCCATGGGCGCTTTTTACCACATACTGCGGGATGTTGTTGATGGTCAGAAAAATCCTGCCCACATATTCCCCCAGCACGCCTATTATGATGAGCTGTACGCCGGAGAAAATAAGGATGGTGGTGGCGATGAAAGCCCATCCCAGCGGTGTACCCGGGTAAAAAATCTTCTCGATTACTATCTCCGCGCACAAGATGAAACCTAATCCGCTGAGCAAAAACCCCATGATGAGGCTTGTACGCAACGGGATGATGGAAAAGTTGAAGAACAGGCTGAGCCACAAACGCACAAGTTTCTTGAAGGTATAGCCCGACTCGCCGCTGGCGCGCTCCTCGTGCCGCGCCATGACCACGCCGATATTCCGGGTGATGTTGAGGGCGATGCCGTCTATGTAAGGGAATGGGCCTTTGTAGGAAATTATCTCCCGCACGGCCATCCGGCTTAAACATTTGAAGCTGGAGAGGTAAAGGTCTTTCGGCTTGTCCAGCATGTAATTGGCCACAGCGTCGTTGAACCGGCTTCCGAGGTTTCTGAACCAATGGTGTTTTTTATCTTCGTACTGGGAATAAACGATGTCGAAATCCCCCTCCAGCGCTTTTTCCAACAGCTTGGGGGCCTCCTCCGGGGGGTTCTGGAAATCATCGTCCATTATGATGACGTAATCGCCGCCGGCGTGGTTCAAACCCGCCATCACGGCGTTGTGCTCGCCGAAATTCCGGGCCAGCCGTATATACTTTACGGTGTCCGGGTGTTTCTCGTGGGACTCCAGGCATACGGCGTGGCTGTTGTCCGGGCTGGCGTCGTTAACTAACACTATCTGCAACCGTCTGCCAGCGAAAACCGATATCAACCGCTCCACCAGAGGGCCGATGGTTTTTTCACCCCGGTAAACCGGGATGACCACGCTTACGAGAGGGTTCTCAGCCATTGCCATCAATTACGTTAGACACGGAAACCAAAGTTAACATAATGCACCTTATCGGAAGTTATATGTAATTTGCTGGCTAAACAGCATTTTGCCGGTGTAGCGTTTTTCGCCAGTAAAAATCCCGCTCATTTTATCAAATGGGAAAGAATATCCCCCAGGGTATCGTTCACTGTCCGCAACGACCGGGGCTCAATGACGCCGAAAAGTTTTTTTGTGGAGCCGTAATGGGCCGGAACGTCCACGGGTTTTAACAGCGCCGGGTCTTCCACCACTTCAATTTTCTTCCCGGCGATTTCAAGAAGCGTTTTCAACATATCGGCAATTTTCACCGCCGAGCCCGAACAGACGTTTACAACCTGCCCACAAGCTTTTGGGCTATTGGCCAACTCCCAGTAAATATCCACCACGTCTCGCGCATCTATAAAATCCCGGGAACTGGCCAGATTGCCCACCTTGATAACAGGCTCTCTCCGGCCCTTTATTATTTCCGCTATCTGGCTGGCGAACGCCTGTACCACAATATGGCCCGGCATTTCGGGGCCGATTATGTTGAATGGCCGGGCCACAACAACCTTAAGCTTATGCGCCGCCGACAACCCGGCCAACGTCTGGGCCAGTTTGCTTATGCCGTAATGGTTGTAAGGTTTTGGCGCGGTATCTTCTGTTATGGGCAGTTGATCCGCCGTAACGTTGCCATATTCAGCGGATGTGCCCGCCAGAAGGATGGGTGCGCTATTCATTCCCAGAGAAGCCATGGAGTGAAGGATCGCCACGGCGAACTGGCAGTTCACCTTGTAAAACAGCGTGGGATCCCCGGCTGTCACCACTCCCGCCAGGTGGAACACGTAATCCGGCGCGATGGCCCGCAACATTGCCTCCACGGCCTTGCTGTCGGCCACATCGGATAGATGGAAATGTTTTTCCGGGCCGGTCCTTCGCGTTCCCGCGGTGTAAACATCCAGCCCGCGGCCCTGGAGGCTTTTGACGAGGCGCCGTCCGCAAAACCCGCCCGCGCCGGTTACCAGGGCTTTCATTTCCCGTTGGGGAAAAATTCCGCCTTGCGGGACTCGAAAATCTCCGTGGCGGCCTGATAATCGTCCACACGGCCGATGTCCAGCCAGAAACAGGGCTCGTGATGGAGCATTACCGGCTCCCCCGCCTCGTGAAGTTTCATCATCAGCTCAGGGATGTCCATCCGCTGGTTGACAGGCAGATGGGGGAGAACCTTGTCCCGCGATAAAACGTTCACCCCCATGCTCACGGTGAAATGATAGGTTGGTTTCTCTATGTATCGTTCCAGCCGGTTGTCCTTGCCCCCTTCCAGAACGCCGAAATCTATCTTCACTTCCCGGTTGAAGGTACTGATAGTGGCCGCCGCTTTCCGGGCCTTGTGATTGCCCATAAGCCGGGCGTAATCCAGCGTTGTCAGCACGTCGCCGTTCATCACCAGGAAATCTTCTTTCAGCTTGTCCGCCGCCATGGCTATGGGGCCTGCGGTGCCAAGCTCTTTTTCCTCGAAGGAGTAATGGATGTTCACCCCGAACCGGCTACCGTCCTGGAAAAACGCCTCGAACAGATGGCTCATATGCCCCACCGCCAGGATTATCTCGTTAAACCCGGCCTGCTTGAGCTGGCGCAGGATAATCTCCAGAATCGGGTAATCGCCCACGGGCATAAGCGGTTTGGGAAGAACCGTGGTGTATGGCCGTAGCCGTGTTCCCTTCCCGCCCGCTAAAATTATGGCTTGCATCTATCCACCCTCATAGCATGTAGGCGCCGGGCCGGTAAAAATTCTGGTTGGCCCGGACGAATTCTATGGTTTCCGCAAGACCCTGTTTCAGGGAATATGCCGGTTTCCAGCCTGTGAGCTTTTCGGCCTTGGCGTTGCCGCAGATCAATTTATAAACCTCGCTTTTCGCCGGGCGGATCCTTGATTTGTCCTCTATTACCGGTTTATCCAGCCCCATGATAGCCAGTATTTCCGCCGCCAGGTCGCCAATGGTGATGCCGGAGCCCATACCGATGTTTATCACCTGTCCCACGGCGTCGTCGGATTTGGCCACGCTGATAAAGCCGCGAACGGTGTCTTTCACAAATGTCAGGTCCCGCACAGGATCCAGCGACCCTAAATGTATCTCATCACGGTAAAGCGCCTGGCTGATTATGGTGGGGATGACGGCCCTGCCCGACTGGCGCGGCCCAAAGGTGTTGAACGGCCTGATGGTGGCCACCGGCAGGTTGAACGAAAGAAAATAACTCTCCGCCAGCTTGTCCGCCCCTATCTTGGATGCCGAATAGGGGGATTGCCCTTGCAGAGGATGGTCTTCATCTATGGGAGCGTATTGGGCGGTGCCGTATGTCTCCGATGTGGAGGTGTGAACCACCCGCGCCACTTGATGGTTCCGCGCTGATTCCAGAACGTTCAGGGTTCCTTCCACGTTGGCTCGCATATAGCTTCGAGGCGCCACGTATGAGTATGGAATGGCGATAAGGGCCGCCAGGTGGAAGATGATATCTTTGCCGGCCACTTGACGGGAGACGAAATCCCCATCCTCGATATTCCCGGCCACCACGTGGAGCCTGGCCTTTTTATCGGCGGGCAGAAACTCCAGGTTCCCCCAGTCCGCCCGTGAGGTATAGCGGATCATGGCGGTTACGCTGGCCCCGGCGTCCACCAGAGCCTCGCACAGATGGCTTCCAATGAACCCGCCAGCCCCGGTGACCAATACATTTTTATTTTTCAATCGTTCCTCCGGCAGTCCTAGCCTTCGCCATTATAAATGCGTAAAACCGTCTCCGTCATCTTCTCAATGGAAAATTTTGCGGCGGATTTTGCCCCTTCCTGACCCAGACGGCGTTTTAAACCGGGGTCTTTCAATATTTTCGCCAGCGCCTCGCCCATGGCGTTACTGTCGCCCACAGGGGCCAGTATGCCGGTTACGCCGTTTTCGATTACTTCCGGTATGCCGCCTACGCTAGTGGCTACCACCGGCGTGCCCATATATTGCGATTCGAGAATGACGGTGGGGATACCCTCCATTTCCGAGGCCACAAGCACTGCGTCACAGGCTTTCATGAGGGAATAAACGTCGTCATGCCAGCCAAGATACATCACAACGTCGTGAAGCCCTTGGCTGACGATGGCTTTTGAAAAATCCACCGCCAGCGGCCCCGTGCCAGAGACAACCGCCCGCGCGACGGGAACCAGCTCCCGCGCTTTTTTTACGGCGTTAAGAAAATCGAACGGGCGTTTTTCCGGAGACATGCGGAACACCCCGCCTATCAGTGGCTCACCGGCTTTGGCATTTATGGATTCCCGGAACCGCGCGGACTTATTATCATCCACATCGTTTAAGGCTGTAAAATCCATCCCGTTATGGATAACGGTTATCCTGTCGGCGTCAATTTCCAGCCATTGGGCGTAATCCTCCGCGCCGCATCTGGAGTTGTTGGTGAATGTCACCCGGCCGCTTTGCAGGAGCGTGCTGTACCAAGGTTTATGCCATGGCGCGCGGATGTGCGGAAAGTGGGATGGGTTTAAACTGTGGGCGCTCATGACGATTCTGGGAACGCCAGTCATGAGCCCCGCCAGAGCGCCGATGACATTCGCGTCGTCCAGCCAGCAATGCAGGACATCGGGTTTTATACGCGCAAGCTCCAGCGCCAGCGCGTAAACGTATTTGGACAGATACGGCGGAACAAGCATTACCCAATCATCGGCGATGGATGAAAGCTCCTTCGCCAAAACAGGCCGGGGCATGCGGCATTCCACACCAAGCTTTTCCAGCGCGGGTTTGTAATGGGCGGCTGGCCCCGATAACGGCGACGATGTTAGGGTTGTTATTTTTGAACCTAGCCCTGTGAGTCTTTCCGCCAGATAGAAAAGCTGTTTCTCCGCCCCGCCGCAACCAAGCTGGCCGATGTAATTGACGATGACGAGTTCCGCCGGGTATTTAAGGCTTGCGCCATGCCGGGTGGCGTTATCCTGCGCTATTTTTTTAGCGGCCAGCGTGATGGCTATGGATTTATTTCCTGAAACGGATTCGAACAAACCCGCCCCCAGAGCGCGTTCGTGACGCATATCTTGCGCCGCGAAATAGCAGGACTTAACCGTGTCCTGCAACGAGGGGGGAACGCTCCGGTAGATGCTTTTAAGGAGGCGGAATAAATTCATTTAAGAAGAAACAGTGGATTTCGGCGGTTTAAAATAAATCAGGATTGCAGATTTGCCTTTAATAAAGCCAAGTCGTTCTCCACGACAGACCATACCACGTCGCTATCAAGGCCGAAGTAGCCGTGTTCAAGGATATTCCGCATACCGGTAATATTACGCCACTGGATGGATGGATACTTTGCCTTTGTGGTGTCTGATATATTGCTGGCGGCTTCACCCATTATTTGCAGGTGATAAATAACCCAAGTCTGGATCAGTTCGTTATTTTCAAAAGACGTTTTTCCACCGCCGGAATACTTTTCAATTTTTCCCATGGCCTCCGGAATATCCAATAAACGCTGGTGGTCATCTCTCATATGGGAACGGCTTCTCTGTAAATCCTGTCCTTTATTCGGGGGCGCACCCCTTTTTCGGTGACAATATCAATTTTCCGGCCTAGCAAATCCTGAAGATCCATTTGCATTCCGCCAAGATCAAGCAGGCTACGCCCTTCTTCCAGCTCCACCAGGAAATCCACATCGCTGTCGGGTAGCTCCTCCCCCCGCGCCACCGACCCAAACAAGCGGATCCCGCGCGCCCCATGCTCCCGGGCTATCCGGAGGATGTCATCCCGTTTTTGTATTAAAAGCGCCTTTGTGTTCATGATTTATTAATGATTGTAGTGTCTCAGTTTGAAAGTACAGGGGAGATTCTTCACTTACGCTCAGAATGACAATATAAAAGCCGTTGATAACATTGTCATCCTGAGCGAAGCGCAAGCGAAGTGAAGGATCTGTCCATTATTTGAGATGCAAACTGAGACACAACCTAAAATCCACCCGGAGCCAGGCGCCAGAAAAGCCGGACTGGAAAAATACTGGTCACGACCATCTCATGCGCGGCATGATTTTCGATTTGTCTATCCTGTCCTTGTATTTGGCTACCCGTTCCAGCATTCCGGCCACCACATCGTCGGTCATGTAATTGGGCTGTAACCCAAGCTCCAGAAGGCCGCTGTGTTTGGCGTTGTAATAATGCTCCTCTTTTTCCTTACGGGGGTTTTCAATGTTGGCCACTTTCACGTTCAGCCCCAGCCGGTTCCCCACCGAGGCCACTTTTTCCGCCAGCTGGTTCACCGAGAAAAGCTCGGTGAACTGGTTTAGTATGCGCAATTCCCCTTTGCCCACCGGATTGGCCATGGCCAGGTCCACGCACTGGAGGGTGTCGTTTATGTTCAAATACCCACGGGTCTGGCCACCTTTTCCGTAAATTGTAAGCGGTATGCCAGCCACGGCCTGGGTGATGAACCGGTTCACCACGGTGCCGAAAATATCGTCGTAATGGAAATTGGGTATCAGCTGTTCATCCATGTCCGCCAACGGCGTTGACAGGCCGTAAACCGGCCCCTGCATAAGGTCTGTAACGCGGATGCCGTAAGCTCTCACGTAGAACCACAGCAGGTCCGTATCCAGCACTTTGGTGGTGTGATAGAGCGACCCTGCCTGGCGGGGGTACAGAAACTTTTCGTTCCTGCCGTTATGGGCAATGTCTATCCAGCCCTCTTCGATGTCTATGTTGGGGGTGCCGTATTCCCCCATGGTGCCCAGCTTTATTATGTGGCAGTCCGGCGCGTGCTTCATAACGCACCAGATTAGGTTGAACGTGGTGTTCACGTTGTTGTTCAGCGTGCGCCGGGCCTCGTTGAACCCCAGCATGGAATAGGGGGCCGAGGGTTGCTCGGCGTAATGCACCACCGCTTCCGGGCAAAACCCGGCGAAAACCCGCGACAGCTCCATGTAATCGGCGCAATCACCGATTACCACTTTTACGCTTTTCCCGGTGACGCTTTTAAAAATGTCCGCCCGGGCGTTGAGGTTCGGGTTGGGCATGAGCGCTTCGGAGCTTGTTTCCCGCGCCATGTTACGGCGGAGGTAATTGTCCATGACAACTACGTCGTGCCCGTTATTGGCGAACATCATGGCCGTGGGCCAGCCAAGATAACCGTCCCCGCCCAAAATCATCACTCGCATAGTAAGCGCCCTTAAAACGGTATGAGTATAGACAGTGAAAATACAGCAGTTGGTTTAGACCAGGGCAAGAAACGCCCGGCCAGTTTATTTTACGTGGTGATTATAACCGTTTAACCACGCCTGGAACATAAGAATGTTCCATAGGGCGTAATGCCAGTTGCGCCTGCCGGAAACGTGCTCTTCCCACTGGCGGCGGATGGGCCCCGGATTGAAATAACCATCTTCCCTCAACTTCTTTTCGCTCAACAGCTCTTCGCCCCATTCCCGCAACGGCCCGCGAAGCCACACGTCTATGGGCATCCCGAAACCCATTTTGGGGCGTTCGATGAGCTCTTGCGGCACATGGCGGTAAAGGACTTTGCGCAGAAGCCATTTGCCATTGCCATCTTTTATCTTTGCGGCTGTGGAAAGCCTGGCGGCAAACTCCACCACGCGATGATCCAGCAAAGGCGCCCGGGCCTCCAGGCTTACGCCCATGCTGGCCCTGTCCACTTTCACCAGGATGTCGTCGGGCAAATAGGTGATGATGTCCATATACATCATCTGGCGCGTAAAATCCGCCGTGTTGACGAAACTCGAACTGTCATCCAAAGCCGTGGGCGGTTCCGTGGCGCCGATGGCTATTTCCGCAGGGTTTTTGTAATGGGACACCAGCCAGCGGTATATATCCATGGGGCCGGAGAGGGACAAAATGTCCGCCAGTTTATACAGTTTGTCCACCGGGTTTGTGACACGGGCTGTTTTGGGCAGGATGAATTCCGCCATGCCATATAAAGCCCCCAAGACGCCCGGCGGCGCGGAGGCGATGATCCCGGCCATTACTTTTCTTGCCCCCCGGGGAGCCAAGCGCATTTTACGCCAGATGGACATGGCCCAGATGTACCTGTTGTACCCGCCGAAACTTTCGTCCCCCCCGTCGCCGGAGAGGGCCACGGTTACTTTCCGCCGCGCCAGTTTTGATACAAGAAATGTGGGTATCTGCGACGAATCGGCGAAAGGCTCGTCGTAGATTGAGGGCAAATCGGGTATCACCCCCATGGCCTCTTCCGGCGTGACGTATAATTCCGTGTGGTCCGTGCGCAAGCGCCGGGCCACGGCCTGGGCGTGAACCGCCTCGTTGTAACCTTCCTCGTTAAATCCGATGGTGAAGGTTTTCACCGGTTGGGCGCTCTGGGCCTGCATCAGCGCCACCACCAGTGACGAGTCTATACCCCCCGACAAAAACGCGCCCAGGGGCACGTCGCTTATCATCCTTATCTTCACCGCGTCTAACAGGAGCTTTTCGAGGTTATCTAAAAGCTCGCTCTCCGGCGCGTCGAACAGGCAGGTTTCGGCGGAGTCGAACACGGTTTTGGCCGACCAGTACGGTTCCGGAGCCGGGGCGGCCGCCTGCGAAAACGGATTTTCAAACGTGACGATATGGCCGGGCCGTAGCTTGTGGATGCCTTTGAATATGGAATAAGGCGACGGCACATAGTTGTGCCGCAGGAACAAGGCCAGCGCGCCCCGGTCTATTTCCGAGC
Organism: Nitrospinota bacterium; assembly: GCA_016208975.1. NCBI lineage: Bacteria > Pseudomonadati > Nitrospinota > Nitrospinota bacterium. The sequence continues at coordinate 62,738 of JACQXA010000002.1, read as the reverse complement.
GGAAGCCGGGCCAGGCCATGAGCGCCTTCATTTCCGAGGCGAACAGGAAGGCCCCGTTCATCCAGCCGTAATAGAGCGGTTTTTTGCCGATGCGGTCTCTGGCTAGCGTCAATGTCCGTTCTTGCCTGTCCCACAGGGCGAAGGCGAACATGCCGTTGAATTTCTCCAGCGCTTTTTTTACCCCATACCGCTCCATGGCGGCCAGCATCACCTCGGTGTCCGAATGGCCGCGCCATTTTACGGGGCCGCTAGTTTCCAGTTCCCGGCGGACATCGGCGAAATTGTACACCTCGCCGTTGTAGGCGATGACGTACCTTCCGGACGCGGATTCCATGGGCTGGGCCCCGGCGGGCGAGAGGTCTATGATGGACAGGCGCCGGTGACCCAGGGCCACTTGCATTGGTTCGTCCACCCATGCTCCGCCCGCGTCGGGGCCGCGTTTTATCATGGCCCCGGCCATGCCTTCCACCTTGCGCGCCAGTTCTTTAGCGTTGTCCGCGCCGGAGGGATTAATGAACCCTGTTATGCCGCACATTTATTGAAACATCACACCCTTTTAACAGTTACGGCCATGGTCACCGCTATCTTGCTGGTGACGTTCCGGATAATCCAGTTCTCCAGCGCGAACAGGCCGTTGATGGCGAAGGTTGGCAGAAGCTGGCGGATCCTGAACCCGCCGGTGAGCAGGAACGAAAGGCAGGTGTTGTATTCCACTTTTTCTATTTTGAATTCAGGGTACATCCGCTGGAACTTTTCCCGGTCCCGGAAAAAGGCCATCCACGCCAGGGCTATGTTGCTGTCGGTGAGCCTGCCATCGCCTTCAAAACCCCATTCTTTGGCGGTAACGTCCATCTTATCCACGTGGATTTTGTAATACAGCTTCGAGAATGGCGTTATGGCAGGATCCACTATCACCATTTCACCACCGGGTTTTAACACACGCCGGGCCTCGTTTAGAAAATCCTCGAACCGGCCCAGATGGTGACAGACGAACATCAGGAACAGCCGGTCCACCGAGGAAGACTTGAAGGGCATTTCAAACGCGGACATCGAAAGGTCCAGCCAGCCCACCTGCGTCACGTCGCTGGTGATGAGGCCCGGAACTTTATCCTTCAAAGGGCTTGTGCCACTGCCGATTTCCACCATTGTCGCTCCAGGCCCGGCGCGATTGGCCGATTCCACAAAAGGGCGGCAATACTCGTTGTAGAGGGTGGCCAGAGCCGGTTTTTTCCGAAGCACCTGGCGCTCTATTTCCGCCGCGCGGGCGCTGTCGAAATCTTTTCCCTCAAACCCTTTAAGTTCCGGCAGGCGAAGGAGCTTATCGGCCAGGTCGCGGAGAAGTGATAATGGCATGGAAGGGAAGTCTATTTTCTTTCGCCGATTTTCTTCGCGGGGACGCCCACGTTGATGGAATACGGCTCCGTGTCTTTGGTGACCACGGCCCCAGCGCCTATGACGGATCCGTCCGCTATGGTAACCCCTCCCACCACCACGCAATTGGCGCCGATCCAGCAATTCTTGCCGATAACGATTTTATCCGCCTTGGAGGCCTGTTCGATTATCGGCGCCGCAAGCGACATGTTATGGTCCCCCGCCACGATGGAGCAGTTGGGCGAGATCAGCGTTTTATCGCCTATTTCCAGCCCCCCCTTGCCATAAACGTAGGTATTGGAATTTATCAGCACGCCTTTGCCCAGCTGGATGTTTTTCATGAACACGAACCGGACGCCGGGATAAATGTACGGGGTGGAACCTATCCTGCCGAAGAGCATTTTGTAACATGCGTAGCGGAGAAGGAACCCGAACACGCCCGGGATGGAGCGCACGAGGAAACCGATGTCCTCCTCCAGTTCGGCGCGCAGGGCGTCTTTAATAGAGTAGTTTTTAAAGATTACTTTCAGGAAATCGCTCATTCCGGCGCCCTTAAGGCTTATACCCTTTCGACCTCGACCACAAGTATATGGCCTTTTAATGCCGGGCTGGCTATAAAATCCTCGGCCACGAAAACCGCGTGCAGGAAGGGGAACGCCAGCCTGTATATTTTAAACAGCGGCGAGTCGTTCATTTTCATCAGGTCCGACTGTTCTTTCATCTTGTTCTTCTTCAGGTAAACAAGCTTGAGAAGGTCCATGAAAAGCTCGGACAGGATAACCATTGAATACCGCCGGTTCACCACCCGGAAGACCCCGGTATCCGCTATGAGCCGGTTCATCTGGTCCCATGAGTATCCGATTTTGTGGTGATACTCGCCTGAGCCGGGGATGTCGTGGCCAAGGTTGCGCAACGGGGTTGTGGCGCGGAGCCCTTCCAGCGCGGGCACTGTTATGAATACCCTGCCGCCGGGTTTGGTGACTCGGCCTATTTCCGAAAGAACTTTTCCGTCTTCGTCCCCCGGCATGTGCTCCAGCAATTCCGAGCAGACCACTACATCAAACGAAGCGGTCTTGAACGGTATCTCCCCGGCGCTGGCCCGGGCCATGTTTGGCAGGCCGTTCTCCCGGTTCGATTTTAGCGCCTCGAAATCATACTCCAGCCCAACGCATTCGTACCCGTTCCCCAAGGCTCTCATCATATAGCCCACGCCGCATCCCACGTCCAACAGCCTGCCGCCCCCTTTGGGCATCAGCTGGCCCAGGTGGAACTGGCGGAGCCGGGTGTGGACCGAATAGCGTAAAGGATGGGCCTGTTGGGTCATAGCTTGCAACAGCGGGAGCAGGCGGGGTAACCGCCGTTTTTCAGATGCCCCCGGAACAGTTTCATACGGTCGCTGTTCCAGATGTCGAAAAGATCTTTGTCGTCCAGCGAGCCCAGCTCAAGATATATTTTCGAGCATGGATAAACCCTGGCGTCGGCGTCCACCAGAATGCCCCGCCACGGGTACAGGCATTTGCGCGCTGTCGTGTATTTATCTTTGGAATACCAGTTGTCCAACTCCGCTTCGGTAAGCGTGGGCGCCCACTGGACCGGCATCCGGGGCGCCCCGGCATTAAGCCGCCGCATGAATCCGCGGATGAATTCCGCGGCGCCAGCCAGCTCTTCCTCCCCTTCTATCTCGTTCACGCCCGACTCCACGCCGAAAAGGTTTTGCATGGCCCGCTCCTGCGCGGTCATCTCCCCGGCAAGCAGGAAGTTATAGTGCTGGAACCTTATGCCGTCCAGCGAAAGCTCGTTGGCAAGCTTTAAAGCGTGGTCTATGCTTTGCAGGGAACGGGGGGTTATGGTGTAGTTCAGTATTATCTTGGTTGCGCCACGGTTTCTGGCGAAATACTCCAGGTTCTTTTTGAGCATCTCGTAGCTTTTGGGCGCGTGGGCCACCAGCGGATGGGTGGTCTCGTCACCCAACAGGGTGAAGTCTATGTAATCCAGCCCCAGTTCCACCAGCCTGTCGGCCTTTTCCGGCGTGACCAGCGTGCCGTTGGTGAAAATCTGCACCGGCAGGCCCTTCCCCTTGGCGTATTCCACCATTTTCAGGATATCCGGGTGGGCGAACGGCTCGCCGCCGGAAAGGATGACGCACGGCCTGCTGGAGACGGCGGCGTCTATCACGCGGGAGTATGACTCCAGAGGCAACGACCGCTTGTTGCCCAGTTCCAGGTGGAAATAGCACATCTCGCAACGGATGTTGCACACGTGGGTTATGGCGAAAGTGATGTTGCGGACGGCGTGGACATCCTTGCCGTCCATGAAATAATCCACCGGGAAAAGGAACAGGTCTTTTACTATGGCGGATAATGGATACATCTTCTTGAAGAAGCGTATGCGCCTGTACACATTGGCCCAAACCCTGGCGGACTCGGCCAATCCTTTGCCGGCCATTTTCAGCTCAACGCCGCCCTTAACCGGGGCATTATTTTCACCATCATCCGCCACAGCTCGTACTCCACCATAAACTGGTGGACGTTGAACTTGAGGCGGAACATGGCGACGGGTTTATAAACCCGGGACATCAGCCGGAGCAGGCGGAAGAACATGTTGTTATTCCCCCGCGACTCCTTGATGATCTTGTCGTCTATAACGAAAGAGGCCACCTGCATGAGCTTTATGAGATTGTTGTGCTCGGGGGTGTACCATGGATGCGTTATCTTTTCCTCCGCGTCGGAGGAGTCTATCTGTATCCAGTCGTCCAGCGTTTTGGGGCCTTTGAAAGCGTAATCCTTCTCCGCCACTTCCAGCGTTTTGGTGCCGGGTATGGGCTTCCAGTCGCCTCCGAACCCGAAATAGGCGTTGGGGTTCTCTTTTAATATGGTCAACACCAGGTCTTTGGTCTCCAGCAGGTCTTCGTAAGTTTCGCCGGGCGTGCCGTAGATGAAGTTATAGTAAGCCGTCAATTGCGGGAACCGCGCCAGTTTCCGGTTGGCGTTCAATATCTGCTCCCGGGTGATTCCCTTCTGGAAACCTTTCAGCACCCGGTCGCTTCCGGACTCCACCCCCACCATCATCAGCCTGCCCCCGGCTTTGACGAGGAGGTTGAGGAACTCGTCGTCCATCTTCTGTATCTCGTTTATCCTGGCGCCCCGGAACTCCATGGTAATGTTGAGCCCCTTCTCGATTATCCGGGTGAACAGCTCTTTCATGCGCGACAGTTTCGGGAAGCTGGTGTCGTCTATGAACACGATGTGGTTCACGTTGTAGCGGGCCATGACGTGCTGGATGTGGCCCAATATCTCGTCCTCCTCCAGCGCCAGCCATTTGGGCCCGTTAATTTCCTTGTAGATGGCCGGGTGGACGCAGAAGGAGCATTGATATGGGCACCCGATGCTGGTGAAAATCGGGAAGTTCCGGGCGCCGTTGTAGGTCCGGATATACTTGGCGGCGTTCACGTCTATCAGGTCGTAGGGAATGTCGCTGTAATGGAGTATCTCGAACTCTTTGACCCTGGGGTTGTGGAGGGCCTTGCCGTCCATCTTGTACGATAAACCGTCTATTCCCGAAACGTCCTCGCCGTCTCTCAGCTTTCCAATAAGCTCCGCCAGGGGTTTTGAGCCGTAACCCCTTATCAGAAAATCAATGTAAGGCTCTTCCACGGTTTCCGGCAAAATCGTGGGGTGCGGCCCGCCCCATACTATCTTCGTTTGCGGGCTTTCGCTTTTGATGAACTCGGATATTTCGCGGGAGTTTATCAGCGGGCTACCGGTCATGACCGAAATACCGGCCAGGCGCACCCCTTCCTTCAATTTCTGGCGGATAGTGACGCGCCAGTCTTCCTGCTCTGCCCGCAGGTCCACCGCTTCCACCCTGTAACCGCGCTTTAAGCTTTCGGCGGCGGCATAGATGATGGAAAGCGGCAGGTCCACCACCATGCTGTCCATGCTCCCGAGTTTGGGATATATGAGAAGCGCGTCAATCATGATTTACACTGCAAGGTTTTTAAGGCTGGCGGCCCGTCGCGGCGAACTTGTCAAACCACAGCTCCAGCATGGCCAAAGCCGTCAACTGCCGTGTGGCCAGCATGCTACCGCTATCGTAAGCCGTAAAAAGCCCTTCTATATATAACGGCCTGAAGAGGCCGCGTTGCTCCATCCGTTTCCTGTCCAGCAGGGTAGCGGCCCAGTTCCTGAACCGTTTCCTGTTCTCGCCGGTGACAGGCATGTAAAACGCCTGTTTGCCCTTTTCCCTCAGCTCCGGCGGGTAAAGCCGTTCTATGAGCTTGCGGAGAATGACCTTGTTCCGCTTCCCGTGGATTTTCCCCGCGTCTTCCAGGCTCAACGCCATTTCGACGACCCGGTAATCCAGGAAAGGGCTTCTGGTTTCCACCGCGTGGGCCATGTTCAGCTTGTCCAAACGGTACACCACGCTGAACGGAATCCAATATTTCAAATCTAGCACACTCAAGGCGGAATAAAAAGAGAACCCGTCTATGCCCGCCCATTCCCGCTCTATCTCCTCGCTCCAGGGAGCGGCGGAAACGGATTTGCGGAAAGAACCGGTGAGGGCGTTTTTCTTGTCCTGGGCGGTGAAGCAGGAGGTTATGCCCTCGTAAAACCCGCCGAAACTTCCGCAACCTTCAAGCATGTGGGATATTTTGAGCCTTTCACGCTGGCCTATGCGGTCCGGGTAATCGAAAAAGTAGTTCAAAACCGCAAGAGGAGCGGCGTTTATGGCGCTTGAAAGCGCGGAGCCCATGAACGGCGCGTTTAGGAGAAAACCCATCCTGCGGCGTTTCTCCATCAGCCGCTGATGGAAATAACCGTTTAAAATCTCGTCGGCCCCGTCGCCTGTAAGAACCACCGTAAGCTTGCGTTTGGCCTCCCGCGCCAGCAAATACGATGGCAGACAGAGCATGTCGCCGAAGGGCTCGTCCAGGTGATAAGCGATTTCCGGCAGGAGGTCAAAATCGGCCGAGTCCACCGTTACGGGGTTGAACTCGAACCCCAAATGCCCGGCTATCTTTTGCGCCCGTTCCCGCTCGTCATATTTATAGTCCACGCTTAGGGTATATGATATGCGGCGGCCCTCGGATAGCCGCCTCATCATGCCCGCCACGGCGGCGGAATCCACCCCTCCGCTCAAATAAACTCCTAGCGGCACGTCGCTTTGAAGCCTTATTTTCACCGCGTCGGAGAAAAGGGATTCGAAACGGTCCACGGTCTCGCTGTCATAGGCTATGGGGCCGGGTTTGGCGGGATTCCAGTAACGGCGTATCGAAACCTTCTCCCCCTCCCAAACCAGCATTGTGGCCGGCTCCAGCTTTTTGGCCGACTTGAGAATGGTCATTGGAGCCGGGACGTATCTTAAGGATAGATACCGGTCCACCGCGTTGGGGTCTATGTCCCTTCCCACCCAGGGAAACAGGAGCAGGGATTTAAGCTCCGAGGCCATGGCGAGTTTTTCGCCCGCCCCGGCGTAATACAGCGGCTTTTTTCCGAACCTGTCCACGGCGGCGATAAGTTTCTTCCGCCGCCCGTCCCACAGCGCGAAGGCGAACATGCCGTTTACATGCTCCAGGAAGCTTTCGCCGTATTCTTCATATAGATGGATCAGCGTTTCGCTGTCGCTGTGGGAGCGGAAGACGTGGCCCCGGGATTTAAGCTGGCGGTTTAGATCCACGTAATTGTATATCTCGCCGTTGCACACAAGCCAAACGTCGCCGGTCTCGTTGGTCATGGGCTGGGCCCCGGCGGGCGACAGGTCTATTATCGCCAGGCGGCGGTGGCCCAGCGCCACGGGGCCGTCCCGTTTTACCCCACGGCTGTCCGGCCCGCGATGGGCCAGCAGGTCGGTGGCTTGGGCGAAAAGGGAATGGTCCGCCTCGTCCTGGCTAATCAGGGCCGTTACGCCGCACATCTCAAGAGACTCTTACGCAAGGTTGGATACGGTGATGGTCGAGATGATGGTGTCTTCCACTATCTCGTATCTTTTGGTGAACTCTATGCGCCGCGCAACGGAATCCAGAGGGATATCGGCCAAATCCGTGACAGGTTTTAACGTAATCCCGCCATTGCCGGACGACAGGTAGAACATGATGGCCCCGGTTGGGACAGCCTCGTTGAACGCCAGCTCGTCCTCCACGGTGATGGAGGTCTCCCCCAGCGTAACTTTCCGCCGGAGTACCATTCCCCCCTCCCCCGCCGCCAGGTTCACCGACGACTGGTTCAGCGCGCTCCCTTTTCTCTTGCGCACCACGTCTATGCCCATCCTGGCCAGCCGCGAGCCTATGGCCGTGGAGCAGGCCAGCCTTAAACCCACCCGCGAGATGAACGACGGCATGAATTTCTTCACAACGCTTATGGGCGCCTCCGTCATCATCTTGCTGGAGCCTTCGATCAGCGGCAGGTTCCGGTTATAAGTGATATTGGTGGCGTCGCCTGCGGGGAGGCGCAAAGCGTATCCGTAATCGGCCACGCAATAACCGTTGGCGGAGTTGAATATCCTTACCAGCCCCCCGGCGGCGGGCGCAAACACGGCGGTGTAATTTTTGCCGGAGAACCAGCCTGTTTTGGCGGACTGGTAAAACCCGCGTTTTCCCGATGGGGCGAACAGCGGCAATGTTTCCGGGGTCTTTTCAAAGCCCGATTGCGGGTTGCGCGCGTATTCATAGGCCAATAACGGCTGGAAAGCCCAGCGGGACAGCCTAAGCTCGTCCCCCAGCGTGTTTTTGTAACTGTCAAACCCGGCGGATTTTTCCGTGAACCTTTCGCGCAGGAACGCCGCCCGGCCCGAATGGGGCGCCATGAGGATTGCGGCTATTCTTGATACATAGGGGTTGTGGCATACGCCGTATTCGTCCCCCAGCCGTAAATCCGGATGAACCCATTCGCAGGCGAAATCGTAAGCTTTTATAAAGGGCGCCACGTTTGACCAATCGTTCCACAGGTCCATGGCCATGGCCACGTACTCCACCGTGAGGAAGGTGTAACCCGGGTCCATATGCCCCACCTCGGGGAACCATCCCTCCGCCGTTTGGGCCTTTATTATGGAGTCCAGCTTCTTTCTGGCGGCGGCGGCAAGTTTATCGTCTCCCAATATTTTCCCGGCGAAGGCCAGCGCCCCCACGCCCACCGCCTGATGGTTCGTCTTGAACAGGTCGTTCCTGCGGGTGAGCCATCCGGCGGTGGAAGCCAGCCCCTCACGGGCGATTCTTATAACATGCGCCGGCAAATCGGTTCCCATCACCTCCAGCGTTTTGGCCACGGCGAAGGTGGTGAAGGCGGCGGCGGCGAAGGCCCGTTCCCCTTTGTACCATTCGTCCAGCGACCCGTCCGCATAAAGGCTTTTGCGCCAGAAGACCATGGCCGCGATGACCGCGTTTTTCAGCCGCTCGCCGCCGCGCCAGGGCGAGCCGGGGTATTCGTTCCGGTAAAGCATTGCCAGCGGGAGCATTACCTCCTGCCTTCTTGCGTCCGCCACGTCCGAGGTTTTGTCGCGCCAATAGGCAAGGTGCATGCACCCGTATGTGGGCGACAGCGGTTCCATATCCATCTGCGAAAGCAGACGGTTCACGGAGCCCGCCACATAGGCGATCTGCTCTTCTATGTCTTTCATCCGGATATGGCCGGGGTACAGCTTGATAAACCGTTAGCTGGAGCGGGCGTCATCTTTTTCGGCCGCGAAGCCGGTTTTGCCCGCGATGAATTTGAGATGATGCGCGCCCCCCATCATGTGGTAGGTGATAAGCTCGCCGATGAGCCCGAAGAAGAGCATGATGACGCCCAGCAAAAACAGTATGGGCGAGAGTATCCATAACGGATGGTTGGCCAGATGCCACAGGGGAAGCCCCATGGCCAGCGAGTAAAAGTGCATCAATATGAAGTACGCGCCGGTGACCATTGAAACAAGAATCAGCGCCACGCCGTAAAAGCCGAAGAAATAGAGGGGGGAATGAAGATAGCGCGTGATGAAGAACACCGTAAGGAAGTCCACCGCGCCGGAAAAAATCCGTTTCGCGCCGAACTTGGAGTATCCAAATTGCCTGGGGGCGTGCTCCACGGGAACCTCGCCCACGCGGAACCCCATGTTCGCCACCAGGATAAGTATGAACCTGTGAAGCTGGCCATAAAGGGAAACGTCCTGGAGGCATTCCCGTTTGAATATTTTCAGCCCGCAGTTGAAATCGTGGATTTCCAGCCCCGAGAACCGGCGCATGACCCAGTTGAAAAACCGGGATGGCGCTGTTTTGCCGATAGGGTCGTGCCGGGTGGCTTTCCAGCCGGTAACGCCGTCCAGCCGGTTCTCATCCATATGGCGGATGAGCTTGTGGATCTCCTCCGGCTGGTCCTGCAAGTCGGCGTCCATCATGAGGGTGAGACGGCCCTTAGCCTCGCGGAACCCGGCCTGCAACGCCAGGGATTTCCCGCAATTGGCGCGGAGGTGGATAACCTTCACCATGCCGGGGTTGGCGCGGCTTATCCCGTCCAGCTTTTCGGCGCTACCGTCGTCGCTACCATCGTTTATGAATATAACTTCATAAGGCCCGATGGCGGCTAGCGCGGGCAGTAGCCGCTGGACAAGGATAGGGAGCGACTCCACCTCGTTATAAACCGGGATAACCGCGGAAATGGCAAGTTCAGTCATTCACCTGTTTTTCCGTAATTGGGACAGCATGGGCGGATAATCCCGCCCTTTTGGTAAGCACAGATTGTAACCTCCGGGGCATATTTACACAACTCGTGTCATGCTTCGATGGTGTTTCAGGTTGAATCCCGATTATTGGACAGATCCTTCACTTCGCTTCCGCTTCGTTCAGGATGACAATGTACTCAACGGCGCTTTTGCTGTCATTCCGAGCGTAATCGAAGAATCTCCCCTGCGCTTTCAAATGGGACGCCACCAGCGTATCGACAAGCCCAGGGTGACATTATTCATTTGGCGGAATATACCAGCACGCTGTCGTTCTGGAAGGCCAGCGGCAGGCGGCTGGGGTTTTGAAGCTTGCCGTTTTCCATTACGAAATAGTCAATGCCGTGCTTTTGCGCCATGCCCATGCGCCATGCGTCGTCCTTCCCGTAAAAACTTTCCTGCGCCCGCTGGCGAAGCAGTTTGTAGCGGTTTTTGTCCGTCCGCATTTTGAAGTATTCGTTTATGTCTATCCCAAGTTCATCAAGCCGGGCCAGACCTTCGTCCCACAGCTTCTTGTCCGAAACATACAGGCCGGACATTACCACCCACTCGTATAACTGCCCCATGGAGCTACGCTCCGAATAGGTCCTCCACCCGGCATGGTCGTGCGCTGGATAGAAAATGGCCGGATCCACGTAAAACAGCGCCTTTTTATCCGTTTGATCCCTAGCCCAAAGCTGGGCGGCCATGTAGTCGGCGCCTGTCTTCATCTTGCGTTCGTCCATCTGCCTGGCCTCCATGTAAGTGTGCGCGCCAAACAGGGCGATGGCCGTAACGGCTACCGGGAAATAATCACTCTTGAATATCAATCGCGCCGCCACCGCCGCGACCCAGACGGGAAGGATTATATGGAATGCCTTGCCTAACAGCCCGGCGCCGCCCAGGTAATAGACCGCAAGCTGTTTCCAGTAATCGAAAACACCAATGGCCTCTTTGGCCTCCTTGCCACCGGCGTAACCCAGATGGGCCAGGCCAGCGATGGTAAGGAGTGTAAAGAGCATCAGAGCCGCTATCCATGCGTTGTTTGTTACGCGGCGATTGAAGGCGCCCCGGACGGCCGGGGAGGCTATCAGTATCGTGAGCAAAACGGGGAAGACCGATTCGATATAAAAAGCGCTGAAAAGCGCAGTGGCGGCCAAAAACGGGCGGATGTAGCCTCCCGCCACGATGTCTTCCCACAGCCCGTTCACGGCATACACTATGGCCACGAACAATAAAAGCTCGCTTGCGCGGAAAAGCGTGACTTTCACAAGGATGGGTTTAACCACGGTTTCTGAAAGCGCCACACCGGCGTATATCATGAGGAGGCACAGGATAAGCCCGGCGATTATTTTCGAGTCGGTTTCCCGATGGCTCTCCCACCTGCGCCCCATGTAATAGGCCATCAATATGAAAGCCGACAGGAATGATATATATTCCCTGCTAAGGGCCGTGAAGTACCCCAAGGTGATGGGGAACAGGTGTATCTTGTTGAGCCGGGCGATGTCGAACCATGTTTTGTCCGGCAGACCCGCGTTGGTGATGTTCTGCGGCTCGTACATCAGCGCTGTCCATATGGCGGCGATGGCGGCGAAAGCCAGGGCGCCCCACAGGGGTTTTCGCCATTGCTGGCGGACTTCCGGGTCCATCACGGCCATGCCCGCGATGAAAATGGCGCCGTGCAAACCTAAAATAGGATGGGTGGCGAAAGCCAGCCCCAGCAACAGGCCGGACAATGCGTACCTGTTCTTCAGCGCCGCCACAATCCCGAATATCTTGAACGCGTCGCAGGCGTTGTAATAGACGCCCTTGAAGAACGGGCCCGTGAACCAGCCGATGTTCACGCTTCGCGCGTCGGAGGCTATCACCACGGCCACCACCAGAAGATGCGCCATGGGAGAGGCGCTGGGGAAAAGGGTCCTGGAAAAAACGTATGTGGCCGAGGCTATCAAAACCAGCTCCAGCGCCACCACCCAGATAAGGATGGTGGATGGCTCCGCCCCGGTGATTTTCGCCGCCAGCGGGTAAATGTACATGAAGGCCGATTTGCCGAACGCCACATAACCGCCGGGGAAGTTCCTGGTGAAATTCTCCGGTTCCAACAGCTCGTTCACCCATTCCATGGGCGCCATGCCGTACATGGCGTAGTAAATTTTAAGCTGGGCGGTGTACTCCCACCACGCGTACCCCAACAGGCCTATGAGCGCGGGAACCGCCACATAGGGCGATGCGCTCCATTGGGCCAGTCTGGATGCGTAATGTCTTATGGTGTCCATGGCGTTCGGCGGCTGTTAACCTTTGGTGGCCTTCAGCACCAGAAAGCTTTTATTCTCGAACGCCACCGGCAAGGCCGAGCCCGCCCAGCGCCCATCCCGCGAAAGCTCATCCATTTTTTTCTTTTTGAGCACGAAGTAATCCACCCCGTAATTATCCGCCAGCTTGAGCCGCCACGCGTCCCCCAGGGTGTAATATCTTTCAATCACCGCCTTGTAAACCTGGCCATAGCGGCCCGGAATGATTTTTTCGCTTAAATCGCCGCCGGAGTCGAATTCCTTAAACCTGTTTATCCCCTCGTTGAACACTTTGCGGTCGGTGGAATAGACCCATCCCATGAGGATCCATTCATGGAACACGCCGAACGAGCTTCGCAACGAATAGTCCCGCCAGCCGGTGAAAAACCCCGGGTCGGTCATGAACAACGACTGTCCCGGCGTTGTGGCGTTCGCCCATTGCTGGACCTGTTTATAGTCGCTGGCCTCCTGTAGCCACTCTTTTGAATAGGACAGTTTTTGGTTCAACCAGAACACCGACATCCCCACCACAATAAAGCTTATGAACATGGGCGCAATCCCGTCCCGCGCTTTGCCCCATTGCGCCAGCGCGCCCAAAACCAGCGCCGCAATCAAAAGGGTAAGGTTTCCAACGTAGGCTTCGAGGTATCGCGGCGGATCCTCATAAAATCTGGAAAGCGGCGAGAGGGGGCCGTATATCCCCAAATAGGCGTAGAACCCGATTATCGCCATGATTAACGCTGTCCAACCCATGGTGGCGACATGGCGCGGCGCAAGAATACGCTGACGGATGGCCGTGAACGGTTCTTTCACCACCAACGCCAAGGAATAGGCCAAAGGGTATGAAGCGCCCAGGATAAAGGGGGCGGACAATGCCCCCGCCCCGGCCACCCTTCCGGCGAAAGAGCCGTTTTTAATCTGCTCATACAGGCCACGAGCCACAATCCCAAGCCCAAGAACCACGGCCAGCTCGTTGGCCCGGTGCAGGCTGAGTTTCACAAAAGTTACGTTCAGTTTGAAATGGTTTATCAATAGCCCGGCTACCGCCAGGGCCACCGCCCCCGCCACGCCGAAAACCACCCGGCGGTTTACGGGCCCATCGTTAGCGTTCTTCCCGGAATAGTGGATGAACAGCAGGATGAACGAGAGAAAAGGCATGAACCGGAAATAATGCTTGGCGGTGAGGGATCCCCTGTCCACCGGGTACAGATGGAAACTGGCGAACGTGGTGTAGCGGTAGAATTCTTCTTCCGTAACGCCCTTGCTAAGGACGGCGCTCATGTCGTTGTGGGTGAAAGTCCACAATCCGCCAATTATGGCGAACATCACCAGCCCGGCGAGATGGGCCTTGTTGAAAAAGCCCCTCGGCTCGGCCAGTTGCATGGCGAAGATAACAAAAAGCCCCATGAGCGCCGTGGTGGGGTATATGCAGAAAGCCACGGCCAGCAATATATATGGCGCCAGCGTCCTACCCGTGAGAAACGCGGCGAGCGCGAAAAGGATCAACGCGTCGGACACGTTGTAATAAAGTAGAAGGCTTTGAAGCGGCGTGGGCCGGGCGTAACCGCCCATGCTCAAGTCTATGGCGCTACTGGCCAGCGCGAAAGCGGCTGATATTACATAAACCGCCGGAGGCGCGTCTTTAACCGTGGCGCGGACAAGGGCTATAAGGCCAAGGGTGAGCGCCAATATCTGGAACCCAGCGATGGCCGGGAAAAGTTTTTGGGGGGCGGCGTTGAAAAGGTTGTAAGCAACCTTATATAAGTGCATGAACAGCGACTTGTCGAACAGGGCCGTGCCGGAGGTGAAATCCCTGGCCATGGCTTGCGGATTGACGGCCTGATGGACATAGGTGATTGGCGTATAACCGTTTATGGCGACGTATAAGTCCAGGTTCCGGGTGTTATAAAACCATGCGGCGACGACAATCACGCCAACGCCCAACGCGCCCATATAAAAACGGTGGTTGGCGCCACGCCCAGCCTGGAAAAATAAAAGCGCCAATGTGGCCAGTCCGCCGAGAATGGCGGCGGCGTACGCAAATATGGAGGGCGCTTCCTTTACCGTTATTCCGCGCAGGGCGCTCCATGAACCGCCCACGGATTTTATGGACAGGGTGGCGTCGCCAGCGGGGATACAAACATTAACAGCGCTGGGGGAGCCTCTATCTATCCAGCCGTCCTTTGCGCCGCCGGTTCCTGAAGCCACATTGATAACATTGGAAACGCTGGCGCCTCTTTGGATTATAAGCTCCGTGGGATGTTGGTCGTGGCTGTCGAAGAAAATTATTTCCACTTCCACCGGCCCGTCACTGGGCGCTTCGATGGAGATGGTTTTGGGTTGCCCTCCGGCCCAGGCGTCCAGCGGGCCGGGAAGCTGGATGGGGATATTCTGATTATTCGCGGTGGCCGAGTATTCACTTTTGCCATTCCAGAACTGCTCGGCCATGGCCCGGTCGGCGAAATAGACCCTTTCAGGCGCAACACGGAAGAATAACTGGTAACACGCCCAAAGCGTTACCAGAAATATGATCCCGGCGATGGTCTTTTGAATGCGGTTATTATCTTGAAGGATATTCATTAAAGTTCAGGCGAAGCGCCTGGCATGGGCCGTTCAGCGAGGCGCACAGGGAAATGGGTTTCAAGGGTATCGGATATTACCCGGCTTTATGGGGTTTTGACCCCCCACCCATGAAATTAGCCGCGTAACTTGACAGCATGTCCACCCCGGCCCTGCAATACCGCGCGAACTGGTCCATGGAGCCCACGGTTTTTACCGCGCGCATAAGCTGGACGGGCCTGAAATAAAACTCCAGCATGGCCTTGTGGGACATTTGCCGCACCTCTTCGTCGGTAAGGTTCGTCCACGGCCTGCCAAGGAATGTTTCTATGGGTTTGGGGGATTTTATATAGTCCGCCCAGAAATCGTAATTGACGTTGTTTACGTAATAATTCTCGTAAAGCTGGGTTTTCGGGAAAGGCACCAGCGCGTTGAATATGGCGAAATCCAGCGGAAGGCTTTTTGCCAGGTCCACCGTTTGCCTGTAAGACTCGTAGGTTTCGCCGGGGCTTCCCACAAGGAAATAACCGAACGCCGATATGCCCACTTTCTTGGTCTTGTTCACGATGTCACGCATCTGCGGCACATCCGCCTTCTTGCGGAGTTTTAGCAGAATTTCGGGATTGCCCGACTCCAGCCCGTAGAAAATGCGATAACAGCCCGCCTCTTTCATGGCCTCCAGCATCTCCTGGTCTATGCTGTCCACCCGGGAGCGGGCGTCCCATATTATCTTCTTGTGGAGGCCGCGCCGGATAAGCTCGGCGCAGATGTCCAGCACCCTCTGCTTCTTGATGGTGAACGACGAGTCGAACAGGTCTATCTCCCGGATGCCGTGTTTTTCGTAACATTCCTCGAACTCGTCGGCGATGTTCATGGCGCTCCGGGCGCGCCATTTGGACTGGGCCGCCTCGCAGAAAATACAGGCGAAGGGGCATCCCCGGCTGGAGTTGAACACGGTGTAGTTGCGCCGGGTGCTGATGAAGTTATAGTAAACCTCGTTGGGCACAAGATGCCTCGCCGGGAAGGGCGTGCTGTCCAGATCCAGGTTCACCGGGGCCGGGCCGTTGTATCGGACGGCGCCTGATTCGTCCCGCCACACAAGGCCTTTGAGCCCTTCGAAACTCTCCCGGGCGGTGAAACGGCGGACGAACTCCGGCATTACCATTTCCGCCTCACCCACGCAGGCATAATCCACCAGTGGGTTATAGATGAGGGTTTCTTCCGGGAATATGGAGGTATGCACACCGCCAAGGATCACCTTAGTGTCCGGCAGGAACGATTTTATATAGCCTACGAAATTGACCACGTTGTGGAAATGGGAGGTGAACACGGAGAGCCCCACCACGTCCGGCTGGAATGCTTTCAGGCGCTCCTCCATGTCGTGGTTGGAAAGGCCCATGCCGATGATGTCCAGATACTGGAGCTCCACCTCCAGTTTTTCCAGCGTACCGGCCACGTAAAGGAGCTGTATGTTGGGCATGTGCCCGAAATGCTTCATCACGGTTTTGTTGCCCGGCTCGTTGGTGATCCGGTCAACGTCGTAATGGATAAGGGATACTTTCATGTTGGAAACCGGGATTAAACTTCAAAAACGGAGAACGTCATATATTCATTTTACATTAAAAGCGCCGGGCCTTCGCGCGGGGAGCTTTTCACGCTTCACCGGGGCCGCCTGACCGCGGGAATTATTTCTTATCTTCCCTGTTCCTGCGGTTGTCGAAAATTATCTGCTGGCCCAGCCTGTAAAGCTCGTCGAAATAGAATTTGCTCTGCATCATAAGCATTCCGAAGATGAACAGCTGGAACCCGAAAATGATGAGCGCCGCGCTGAGGCCGAAACTGTAAGCGTATTTGGTGAGGTTTTCCGCAAGGCTCACCGAAACGGCCACGGACAGACCGGAACCCAGATGCTCCATGAACGTAGGGGCCAGCCTGAACAGGGCCAGGTAAAACGCCATGTATAGCCCCGGCCCCAGCAGGAGGAGCGAGGCTATGATGAAAATATACGCGGGGCGGAACAGCCAGCCCATTTTAAGATACAGGGCTATGGTGCGGAATATCCTCATTTTGGAGACGCGGCCAAAATCCGCCTCCATGAGCTTATCCATATCCCAGGCAAGCTCCGCGGGCTCCTCGCTCACTTTAAAATTCATCATGGCCGATTTCATTAGTATTTCCAGCTGGAGCTCCATGCCGTCGGCGGTGAGGAATAGCGAATCTATAACCTCCCGCCTATACGCCCGCACAACGCAGGTGCTGGTGGAAATGCTGTATTGGCTCATGCGCGCCAGATAATAGTTGCCCCACTTGCTTAAGAAAAGCCGGTAATAAGGGACGTTTCTCACCGTGCCGCCCTTGGCGTAGGCGGAGGCCAGGGCTATGTCCACCCGTTTGTCCTTCAGCGATCCGGTGAGGATCTTTATATATTGAGGGCCGTAGCTTAAATCCGCGTCCAGGGTGACTATCACGTCCCCGTGGCATTGGGCGAAGCCGGTGCGCAACGCCCGGCCCTGCCCGTAGTTGTGGAGATGGTGAAGGACTACAAGGTCTGTCTCTGTTTTTGCCATCTCATCGAGGATCGCCCCGGTGCCGTCGGCGCTACCGTCGTTGACAACGATAAGCTCCCAGGAGCCCGCAATTTCGTTCCGCAGATAATCCAGCGTTTTCAGGACGCTCTGGCGGATTATCCCCTCTTCGTTGTAAGCGGCTATGACCACCGAAATCATTTTTCAGCCTTTCTGCGCGGGGTCATGCTGGCCGCTCCCAGTCTATAAATATCCGGCACCACAGCTCCAGGCACAGCAGGCCCCAAACCACCCGGCCGAACTCGCCCTGGCTGGTAACAGCCTCCTCGATGCGGGGCACGTTGAACAGCCCCCGGCTCCGGGTCCTCTCCGAAAGAAGGACGTCCCGCACGAACTCGGCGCTACCGGACTTTATCCAATGGTTGAGAGGAACGGGGAACCCCATTTTGTCTTTGCGGTCCAGTATCTTTCCGGGCATCTTGTTGCGCGCCGCCTGTTTGAATATGCTTTTCATCCGCCCGCCCTTGAACTTTATGTTGGGCGGTATGGAGGCCATAAGCTCGGCAATCCTGTGGTCCATCAGCGGCACGCGGGACTCCAGCGACACCGACATGCTGGTCCTGTCCTCCACGTGCAGTAGCGCCGGGAGGGAGGCTTTCACGTCAAAGTAGGTCATCTGGTTCACAAGGGAATGGAGCCCCGGGCGGTTGAATATTTTCCTGTACGACTCGAAGGGGGAATAATCCGCGTCCACCGCCTCTTCGGCCAGCAGGTTGCGCATGCCGTCGTCCCGGCTTATCAGCTTGAAATAGCGTTTGTCCGAATCCTCGAACAGCCCGTCCCGGAAAAAGCCGCGCAACATGGGGGCGTAGTTCCGCAACGCGGGCAGGTTTGGTACCATGGATTCCAGCGAGACGGCGTATTTTTGATTGTCCGCCGTTTCGTATATGGCGCCCGCGAGGCATTTTTCCAGATACGCCACCAGGTAGCGGGTGTAGCCTATGAAAAGCTCGTCGGCCCCTTGCCCGCCCAGCACCACCTTCACATGCTCCGCCGCCAGCTTGCTCACGAAATATTGGGGGTATAGGCCCGGCCCGGCCTGGGGCTGGTCCATGTAATACATCAATTTGGGCAGGGTTTCGGGGAACAGCCCGCCGGAGATGAAAATCTCGTGATATTGCACCCCGGCGTGTTCCGCCGCGACCTTGGCGTATTCTGTTTCATCGAACTGCTTTCCCTCCGCGAAAGCGCCGGTGAATGTGTGGAACGCGCCGCCGTTCAGCATGGAGGCGGCCACGCACACCACCAGCGACGAGTCCATCCCGCCGGACAGGTGCGCGCCCAGCGGCACATCGGAGCGGAGTTGCAGGCGCACGGCGTCTTCTATGAGCGACATAAGTTTGTCCGCGAAATACGTTTCGTCGCGCCCGTCTTCTATTTCATATTGCAGGTCCCAGTACTGTTTCGCTGAAATCTCCACGGAGCCGCCCGCCTTAACTGTTAAAGAGCATCCAGGCGCAAGCTCACGGATGTTCTCAAAAAGGGTTTTGCCCTCCAGGAAGAACTGGAACGTCAGGTAGTCGGAAAGGGCTTTGCGGTTCATCCGAGCCTCTACAAGGCCGGAGGCCAGGACGGCCTTTATTTCGGAGCCGAAGGTGAAGGAGTGCCCGTCGTGGAAATAATAGAGCGGTTTTATTCCCAGCCTGTCCCGCGCCAGGAAAAGTTTTCCTTCCATGCTGTCCCACACGGCGAAAGCGAACATGCCGTTGAGCCTGTGCACGCAATCCGCGCCCCATTCAGCGTAACTGTGGAGCAGGACTTCGGTGTCTGAATATGTCTGGATGTGGCGGCCGCGCTGGGTAAGCTCTCTCCTCAGCTCCAGGTAGTTATATATGGCGCCGTTGAACACCACGGTGAACCTGCCGTCCGGCGTGGTCATGGGCTGGGCGCCATGCTCCGGGTCTATAATGGCCAGCCGCCTATGGCCTAGAACCGCGGGCAGGCCGCCCTGGTCGGCGAAGATACCCTCGCCATCGGGCCCGCGATGGGCCATGGAGGTTTTCATACGCTCCACGCGGAGCTGGCGTTCCTCCTGGCTGAAACGGCCCCCGATTATTCCGGCTATTCCGCACATCGGCGTGGTTTATTCAAAGTGTGTTAAAGAGACCAGTAATCCGCCCCGGGCGTAAAATCGCATTTCTCCATCACCGATTTTACGTCCACCATAACGCCTTTGCCGTCGCTGAACATGCCCTTTATCCATGCGGGCCCGGCGGACAGAAACTCCTTGTGCGGCACGGCCAGCACCACCATGTCCAGCCCCTTTAAGCCTTCCTGGCCGCAGAGGTGGATACCGTATTCCTCGTGGGCCATTTTGGGGTCGCAAACCGGGTCGTGGACTTTCACGTCCAGCCCGAACTCCACGAATTCCCTGTAAATGTCCGGCACACGGCTGTTGCGCAGGTCCGGCACGTTTTCCTTGAAGGTAAGCCCCAAAATGCCCACCTTGGCGCCCAATATCTGCTTGCCGGATTTTATCAGCCGTTTCACTGCCTGTTCCGCCACGTACTTGCCCATGCCGTCGTTGATGCGGCGGCCCGACAGTATCATCTGCGGATGGTAGCCCAATTGCTCGGCCTTGGTGGTGAGGTAATACGGAT
The DNA here is from genome assembly GCA_016208975.1 of Nitrospinota bacterium. NCBI lineage: Bacteria > Pseudomonadati > Nitrospinota > Nitrospinota bacterium. The sequence goes on along the minus strand of JACQXA010000002.1, from coordinate 42,668 downwards.
CCACCCCGATGCAATGGCCGCCCACCAGCCCCGGCGAGTATTTAATGAAGTTCCACTTGGTGCCCGCCGCCGCCAGGACGTCCTTTGTCCTGATACCCATCAGGTTGAAAATCATCGAAAGCTCGTTGGCCAGGGCTATGTTTATGTCGCGCTGGATGTTTTCTATAACCTTGGCCGCCTCGGCGACTTTCACGGACTGCGCTTTATGCACCCCGGCGGTTATCACGTCGCCATACACCCCTGCCACGATGTCCAGAGTTGTGGCGTCTTCGCCGGACACAACCTTGGTGACCCGCTCGATGGTGTGTTCCTTGTCGCCGGGGTTGATGCGTTCCGGGGAGTAACCCACCTTGAAATCCACCCCCCGTTCCAGCCCCGATTCTTTTTCGATAACCGGCACGCAAACATCTTCGGTGACACCGGGATAGACCGTGGATTCGTACACCACCACCGTTCCCGGCGCTATATGGCGGCCTATGGAGGCGCTGGCGGATATCAACGGGCTCAAGTCCGGCCTTTTGTCTCCATCCACCGGCGTGGGGACGGTGACAGCGATGAACCGGGCCTCTTTGAGTTTTGAGGGGTCGCCGGTGAAAGTAATATTCCCGCTGGTAAGCCGGGCCGATTCCACCTCGCCGGTGTCGTCATGGCCGGCCATAAGCCGTTCCAGCCGACGCGGGTTATTGTCGAACCCGATGACCCTGAACTTCTTCGCAAAAGCCACGGCCAGCGGCAACCCAACGTAACCCAGGCCGATGACGGCAATGGGGGCCTGGCCGTTCCTGATCTTGGAAAGCAAATCGGTGAACATTCACATGCTCCAGCGTTATGGGCTCTATTTAATCAAAATCCTATTCAAGCGGTTTTTTGGCGAGGAACTTGACGTAACCCTCGCCTTTCATCCACGGCCCGTAAGCGTAAGGGCCCCAGGTGGAATCCATCCGCGTGATGTCCGAAAGCCCGGCCTGCTCGAACCACTTTTTTATTTCCCAGGCGTAATAGTTCTCGCGGATGGGAACATACATGCAATCAAGAACGGCGTACCAGGTTACCGGATTGTCGCTGAGCGCCTTGAGGATCTTGAACGTGAGCCCCATGGGGATGATGTCTTTAAATATCCGCGAGGCGTAAATGGCGAAGTTCATCAGCCCGCCACGCCCGTAAACGGCCATTACGATGTCGCCACCGGGTTTTAACACCCGGACAAGCTCCTTAAACCCTTGTTCCGGATTCGTGGTGTGGTGAAGCACCCCGTCACAATGCACGAAATCGAAAGTGGCGTCCGGGTATGGAATCTCCAGCACCGAAGCGTGCTTAATCTCGATGCGATCCGCGAAATCCTTGTTCCGCCCGGTGGTATTGCGCACGCATCCGACGCCCATGTCCACGCCGCAAACTTTTTTGGCCCCGGCTAACAGCAGGCTTCGCACGGCCCGGCCGCTTCCGCAACCCGCGTCCAGGCATACCTTGTCTTTAAAAAAGTTATCGTCGGAAAGAGGCAAAGGGGACCACTTCTTGAAATGATTGTCTGAAAACTCTTTCCATTGAGCCTCGCTCATCTGGTCCCAGATAAAGGCGTATAGCTCGCCTGTTTTCAGAGCCACCTGGCGTTCATGTTCAGTAACCACAATAATCTCCAAAAGGCATTTTTATATGAAAGGACCCCGGGTTACGGTTTGAACCCTATGGAATCCCGAGCCGACAATAAACAGCATATTCTATATTATTCGGGGCCTTCGTATTAAGGAATATAAAGCCCCGGTGGTGTCCCAGTTTGAATCTCAAATAACAGACAGACCTTCACTTCGCTTGCGCTTCGTTCAGGATGACAATGTTATCAACGGCTTTTATATTGTCATTCTGAGCGTAAGTGAAGAATCTCCCCTGTACTTTCAAACTGGACACTACCAAAGCCCCTTCACGCGGATTTCCGCCGGGAGGCGAAAATAAGCCTTAAACCTTCCAGACCGCCTATTAATACCGGCGCAAGATAAACATGGCGCAGGCGGTGCAGTGTGCCTATGTTCGGGGTAAGTACCCCCAGCGGGATAATTGTTATTAAACAAAACAGGGCCAGCCACAGCTTTATTTCCACAGGCTGGCGGCTTTTCAGTAAAAACCAGGCGAAAGCGGCGTATAGCCCGTACCAGATAAGAATTTCGAAAGCCCCCACGGCCCGGGCCATTTTGCCGCCGGTTTGCCCCTTATCGAACCACATGGTGGGGAAAGGCGCGAAAAACCCTATTTCCACCGACCGTGGGATGTAGGCCATCATCTCCCCCGCCGAGCGGAATATAACATCGCCATCCATGAGGCTCCCGGAGGTTTTCACGTAGTAGCTTACAAAATTGTCACGGGCGGAGTTGGCTATTCGCAGGGCGTGGTCCAAAGATGACGGCAACAGGCGGCTTTCTTCCCAGGGCCTGTTCCATTGTTCCAGAAAACCGGGAAGGTTTTGCCCGTGTACTTCCGCCAGATCCAGCAGTACCCTTTTGCGTTCCTCGAAAGTTTTCCACGGGGCCACGCCGGGCTCGAACCATTTATCTATTTTCCGGCCCAGGTCTTCCTTGTCCGGCGCACCGGTGATCAGCGGAAGCGCCTTTTTGACATGCTCTATCTCGGCATTTTCCTTATTAAGCCGCTCCTGCTTTTTATCAAAGTAGCTGTAATATTCCTGCGCCGTGGCGAATTTTACACGGGGCTTGTCTTCCGGTTCGGCGGCTTTCATGGAAAACATCACCAGCCCGATGGATAGAATCGAGGCCGACGCTGAATAAATCAGGACCTCGCGTTTTTTGAAGGCGCATATCATGGTGGAAATCAGGATGGCCGCCAGAAGGAACGGCGCCGCCTGCACCCGTGTAACAACCGCCAGCGCCAGCCCTATGAAAGAAAGCGCTGACGGAGCCGCCTTGCCCTTGCCGGTGATCAACCGCGCGCATCCATAAACTATTAACAGGCAGGCCAGGTTGAATATGGGGTCTTTCATCAGTTGCGTGGAAAGGGCCAGGTTTGACGGGAACAATCCATATAAAAGCCCGGCCAGCCATGGCGCCTTTGAGCCCTCGCCAAAGAGCGTTTTGGCCGTGAGGTAAACCATGAACACCGACAGGGCCCAGGTGAGCGCGTTTACTGGCTCGAATGAAAACGGGTCCGCCCCGAAAAGGTAATATGCGGTGGTGATGAGTTTCGTATGGGGCGTGTTCTCGTTGTCCAGCTTGAGGAAGAAGGAATATTCCCCGGCGGCTATTTTCTGAGCCCCTATCACGGCTATGTCGTGATACTGGAACGAGTCCATCCCAAACCCCCATAGCCCTTTGCCGTTGTGATATTGCGGCAGGTGTCCGCTTCGCGCTATTAGGCTCATGACCCCCGCCACCATAAAATGGAACGCGGACAATATAGGCAACCAGTATCTGTCCAAGACCTTTGTAACGCTCATTGGCGGCGTTGCCCCGCTATTTCTTCGTAAAGCGACTGGTACCGCCGCGTGATTTGTTCCAGCGAGTAGTTCGACACGATTTTTTGCCGGGCGCGGCGGCCCAGTTCGCGCCGGTCAACCTCGCTCATGGCCAACAGTTTCAATATGCCTTCGGCCATGGCTGACGGATCGCGTGGAGGGACGACAACGCCGTAATCGCCGAGGATTTCCGAAGAATCCCCCGCATCGGTCACCACGCATGGGACTTCGCAGGCCATGGCCTCGCCAATCACGTTGGGGAACCCCTCGCTGTATGAGGAGCATGTGGCGATGTCCAGCGCGGCGGTTATGCCGGGAACATCGGCCACCTCGCCCAGGGCATGGATAGAGCCGTTTAGCCCTTCCCGCCGGATTTGGGACATTATGGTTTCGTTGGAACTGTCCACCCCCGTCCCGGCCATGACAAAAACCGCGTCCGGCCGTTTTTTATGGACCAATCCCGCGGCCGCTAAAAACGTGGCGTGGTCTTTCATAGGATGATACCGGGCCACAAGGCCGATTACAGGGGTTTTATCGCCAATCCCCAGCTGACGCCGCGCGGCCCGCCGTTTTTCGTCTGAGGGCGCGAACCTTTCCACGTCGAACCCGTTGGGGATTATCTCCCATCGCCGAGGCTTGTACCCAATGGCCTCGTGAGCCAGCAACCCCGCCCGGGAATTGACGATCACCGCTTCGGGAAGCGCTGAATTCCTTGCCAGCAGTTGAAGGATATAAAAAAGCGATTTGGGATGGTCTTCCACCGCCAGCTCCGCGCACCGGAGGTTCCATAGAACCGGCGTATCCCCCGCCATGCGGGCCGCCAGCATTCCGAAGAAATCGGCGTGATGGAGCCAGGTCTGTAAAATATGAGGTTTTTCCCGTTTTATAAGGGAGACAAGTTTGGCCATTCCGCTTGGGAGCCTCCAGACAGGACGCATGGCCACCGTTTCCACCCTGGAGCCGTTTTTTTCGATTATCCCGGCAAGCATTGAAGGCCCGGCGCTCATGTTCAACACCACGTTTTCGAACCGGGATTTGTCCATCCCGCCCACGAGCTTGGCCAGCATGGTTTCCGCGCCGCCGGTTTGCAGGCCGGTGATGAGGTGGAATATTTTCAGTTTGCCGTTCATTTATGCGTTCATCTGGCGCGGACCTTTCCATACATCTCGCGGGCCTTTTCGCCGAACAGGGCGAGGGCCGTTATCCTTCCCCATGGGAGCTTTATGGCTATCGGCGGATGGTACTTCACGCCTTTGGCGTATATTTGCGCTGAAAGCCCTCTATCCCCGGCCAAGGCCTGATATGCTACGGTGCAATACTGACCCGCCACGGTTTCGCGGAAATCCGCCGATGATTTCGCTTCAGGGTTCTCCTTCACAAACATGGCAAGGGCTTTATCGAACGTCTCTATAAACTTCCCGGCGGTTTGCGCCGTGTGGCCGTAAACGAAGCTTTGAAGCGTGTCCGCCTCGTCATCGCTCATGTCCCACCCGGCGGATGATTTGGCGGCCCTTTTGGCTATCTCCCGCCGTTCTTTAGCGGCGATCTTAAGTTTCTCTTCATTCTTCGCCCGCAACGCGCCGATGATGGAGGATGAATGGGTCCGGTAATCCACCAGCCTGTCCGGCAGGTTCTGCGCCTCGTAACCCGATTCGGCGATCCGCGCCCATAAATCGTAATCAGCGCAGATGTCCGACCAGCGGTACCCGCCCAAATCGTCAAAAACCACGTTTTTTTTATACATCACCGATGTGTGGGTGAACGGATTGTCGAAGAGCTGGTACCATTTCACCGTCACAGGCTCCAGCGGCTTCTCCAGAGCGCCCATGTATATGGAAACGCCGTTTTCGTCTATCTGGCCGCACCGTGAGCCGAGCAGGGCCAGTTTTTCGTTTTGACTGAAACACGCCACCTGTTTTTCCAGCCGTTGGGGAAGCGAAATGTCGTCACCGTCCATCCGGGCCACCAGCTTGTGGGTGGCCAGCGAAAGCCCCCGGTTGAGCGTAGCCACCATGCCCGTGTTGCTTTCGTTCTCCACGAACCTTATGCGGCTGTCGGAATATGACCGGACGATTTGGGCCGTGTCGTCGGTGGAGCCGTCGTTTATTATCAAAAACTCGAAATCGCCATAGGTCTGGGCGAGAACGCTTTCGATGGACTGGCGCAGATATTTGCCCGCGTTGTAAACGGGCATGAGGACCGTAACGGGCATGTGGGCTAAATACCTTCCACGTAGCCTTTGAAGAAACTTTCCCGCCAGCGGGGCGCCTGGGCCAGGTAATCCTCGGTCTCCGCCGTTTTCCTCGCGGTATCTTTCATCGAGCGGAAGAAAGCCGGGTTTTGATGCGCCGTTAAAACACCATCGGCGAGATTCTCCACATCTTCCGAACCGGCCAGCCAGGCGTTCTTCCCGTGTTCCACGATGTCCACCGCCTGACCCACATTGGTGGTGACAAGGGGAACGCCCGTGGCCATGCTTTCCAATATGGCTTTCGGGCCCCCCTCCACGCGGCTTGCCACCACGTACAAGTCTATGGCCTGGTACAGCCCGGCGGCCTCGCGCGGATCTCTGGGGAAGGTGTGGACGTATGGTATTCCAAGTTTTTCCAGCCCGCTTTTCACATAGCCCCGCGCCGGGCCTGATAGCAGAACGAAAAGCTCCGGGATTTTATCTTGCGCCCGCGCCATCACATTCACGAACACATCCGGGCCCTTTATCAATTTGGGCTCCATACCGTCACCCCAGCCCACGCCGTCCTTCTGGAACGAGCCCACCACGAACGCGCTTTGGGGAATGTTCAACCGCTCCCGCATATTTCGCCGGGCCTCCGCCGTTTGCGGCGGGAACCAGTCCACGTTCAACCCAATGGGAATGGTGACCACCTGTTCCGGCGTGAAGCCCGCTTCAAGACAGGCGGTGGCGATGTGGGAATTGCTTACATGTACCTTGGTGAACCTGTCTTTCAAGGCGGCGAAGGTGGCGAACAGCTCGCCGAACCCCAAGTCCGCCGGGCCGCCATGGAAATATGCCAGCGAGTATCTGCATCCTTCTCCGGAGAGGCTTTTGCCATGGGTGTCCAGCGCGAACTGGGAAAGGTAATGGACGCATGAATGTTTCCGCCCGGCGGGATCCCCCACCCTGGCCTTTATCCCCAGCGAACGGCATATATCCATAAAACCGTTGGCCTCCACGTCCAGCACCCATCCGGCGGAATCGGAGCTTACGATGAACGACGAATAGGGCCGTTCAACAATGTTCTCCACGGCGCTCCGGGCCAGCCCCGCCGCGCGCCGGGTTTTCCACGCGATTTTTTCCAGAACGTTCATGGCTTTACCACAACCCCCATGGCGGAAAGATAATTGTCCGCCACGTCCGATATCTTCCTCTGGGGCAATATGGCCGCGTATTTCTCATAGGCCCCGGCAATTTTGTCTATGGCCGCCAGGGCCTCTTCGTTTGTCTCGAAACCCTCGCCGCCTTGTTGCGCTATCTCGCCGTTGCTTCCGCTTTTCACATACACCACCGGAAGGCCGCAGGTAAGCGCCTCTATCAGCGAGTTGGAGCAGGACTCGTGCTTGCTGGCGGTGATGTAAATGTGATGTTCCCGCAACAGCCTGGCCATCTCTTCCGAGCCCACGGGGGGGATCACCTTTATCTTTTCGAACTCGTATTTGGTGCGACCCACGAAGGTGAATTCGTACCGGTTCCAGTCCAGATGTTTTTCAAGCCACTGGTAAACGGGGCCGCCTTTGTTCACGTTGTCGGACCAGGCTACGGAAATGAGTTTTATTTTGTGAGCGGGGTCGAATGGAACGCGCCCCCGGGAATGGAATATGGAAGGGTCACAGGCGTTCACAATCACCACGGGGTTAACGAAATTCAGCCCCAGCTCCTTGTGCCGCGAGAAGCTGTAGTTGGACTGGAACACGGTGACATCCGCCAGGTTGGTGTTCATCTCGTGGATCTTTTTGTCTGTCCCATCGTCCACGCTCCGGTAAACGGTTATGGGCCCGTCCACCCGGTGGGTCATTTTGCAGTCCGGGTGTTTGTCTTTCAGCCGGGCCAGCTTTTCGTAATCGAAATTGTAGGAGTTGAAAAGGCACGACAGGGTGGAGGTGGTAATCCGGTTGGCCCCCACGGCGTAACCCCGGTTCTCCAGCTCCTTTTTCAACGCCAGCGCGAACTGGTTGCCGCCGCCATAGGGGGGCTTGACGAACTGGTGGAAGATGGAGATGTCCGGCGCGAAGCGGCTTTTAAGCGCAAGCCATGTCCGCGATAATATGTCGCCCATTACTTGTTCAGATGAAACTGGAAAGCGGCCGCTTAGGCTTGCTGTTTATGTCGTAAGAGAGGAAAGCCAGTATGGACTGGGTCCCGATGATAACCGGCAGGGCCGCCAGCATGACGGTGCCGCTGGTGGCGGGTTCGCCCGTGGCGATGCTCTCCAGCCATTCGCCCACGCCGAACACCACGCCGAACAGCAGAAAAGCCGTTCCCGCCACAAGCTCCACCGAGGCGATGGAAAAATCACGCAGGAAATAGTTATAGATAACGCGCTTTGCCATGTTAACGGCGTGTTTCAACGCGAATTCCGTAAATACGCGGCTGATTTGAAGGCTGGACGTTTCGCCTTCATATCTGGCCTCCATAGGGATGTCCACCACAACGGCGCGGACGGTGTTCAGGCGGAACAGCATATCGGTCTCGAAGAAATACCGGTTACTGATTTTGGCAAGGGGCAATAGCTCCAGCGCCTTGGCGTGGATGGCGGTGAATCCGTTAGTGGGGTCGAACAGATCCCAGTAGCCGGTGGATAATTTCGCCAGGAAAGAAAGCCCCAGGTTGCCGATAAGCCGGGCCTTGGGCATGGAACGGACCGATTCCAAATTGAAGAACCGGTTGCCCTTCGTGTAATCGGCCTCGCCCGTGAGAACCGGTTTAACGAACCGGGGAATCAGACGAGGGTCCATCTGCCCGTCCGCGTCAACCTTGACTATGATGTCCATGCCGTCGGCCAGGGCCTGCCGGTATCCGGCCATCACCGCGCCGCCCACGCCAAGGTTTTCTTTATTGGACATAACCCTCACGCGGGGGTCTTTACATTCATCAACAATCCGCTGGCCGGTGTTTTCGGGGCATTTGTCGTCCACAGCGTAGATGGCGGTAACTTCCTTGCCGATTCCGGCTATCACTTCCAGCGCCTTATCCCTCGTGCGGTAGCACGGGATGACCACGGCGATGCGGGGTTCCTGTTTATTATCAACCATCGCTTTTTAGCTCCCCGATACCAGGACGCAATAGCCCGTGTCGTCCACCACGGTGGCGGGCTGTTTTATGAAAGAGAAGTAGTCTGTCCTAAACGAAATCATCCGCTCGTTCTCCCCCTCTTTTAAAAGGCCCTGGCGCTGGATGGTCATAACCCTGTCCCAAACATCCACCGCCCGCCGTTCCGGCCCGCGAAGGTACGCGATGGACAAACCCGTGTCCCACGGCCAGTTGACGCTGGAATTGAAACCGGTCTTCACCCCGCGCAAAAGCACGGCGCTTTGCGGTTCCTGCGACCTTAATGCCACGCCGCCCGCGCCGCAGGGTTTCGCCAGGTAAAAGCGTTTCCAGCCGGTAAAACCGGGGGCCAGCTCTTCCCGGGCGGCGCCCTTGGGCTCATCGGCGCCTTCGGCGCTGAGTGGCACGATGTCCAACGCAACGGATTGGGAGCTTTTGTTTGCCAGCAACAGGAAAACCGATTCGGCGCCCGCTTGCCTCAATCCCCGGATAACCATGTTGTCGTAATACGATACCGTAAGCCCGTCGGCGCTGGCGTTGGGCATGACGCTTACGGGGCTTTTGGTGACCAGGTACTTTATTGAGGGATTATCGTCTATCCATTTCGCCTTGTCCGGAGTGTTCTTCACAGCCGGGACAAGCACCGCGCCAAACCTGTTGGAGCCGTAGGAAAGATGGAACAGGAGCGAGACGATGTCCGTATAGATCACGCTTTCGCCGGGCTTTGCCACGGCGGCCAGTATTTTGGGCTGTTCGGGGTTGAAAAATGTGTCGTACCGGGCCAGGGCCGATTCCATGGCGTATCGCATGTCCCATTTGGAATCTTCCAGACGCCTGTCCCAGTCCGCCCCCCAGCCGGTGGCCACACCATACACAGCGATAGCGGCTACTATCTTTAACGCCGCCAGAGCCGATTCGTTGAATAAAGGAACCTGCCGGTCATAGAGCCGTTTGGCCATGGCGCTAATGGCTGAGGCGGCCATGGTCAATGCTTCCCACACGGCAAAGCCAGCAAGAACCGTGAGCAAAACCGCTGTGGATGGCCATATGCGCATGAAAAGCACGGCGGGATAAACTGAATGCCGGTGCAGAAGGCTGGCCGCCAGCGCCGATGTCAGTAACGCCAGCAAGGCCAGATAGCCCCAGCGTTTCCGGTAAACGGCCGCGAATAATCCCGCTACGGCCAGGGCCAGCATTATATTCCTGTCGAACCAGCGGGTTTGCCATTCCTCGATAATCGTTTCGGCTTTTCCCCAGTTGTCCTTTACTATGTCCATCCTGGTTACTGGAGCGCCGCCCGCGCCTATCTCGGCGCTCTTCATGTCTGGCCGGGTAACCAGATGCGGCAGGAAATGGGCTACCGCCAAAAAAGCTATAAGCGACGCTATGGCCGCCATAAAACGGCGGCTCTTCCGGCTGTTTGAGAGCAGGGTGTACATGGCTCCGGTGATGACAACGTATAACTGGCCGATGGTGTGCAGGGCCAGCAGAAGCGGCGCGGCCACCATCATGGGAGTTGCGGCTTTATCCCTGCGGATGGCTATAACGCCCCACATAAGAAAACCCATGCCAACCACCACGTTGCTGGGGGAAATGTAGTGGAACCCCTGTTCCTGCATGCGGTAAAGCGACATAAGGCCCAGGCCGATCCCCGCCGGGCCGGGCCCGGCCAGAATGTACATGCAGAACCCGATGGCGGAAAACAAAAACAGCCCGCCGCCGATGACGAACGTGTTGTATGCGTTTTCCCAGCTTAACCCTGCGGCGTGGAGGGCGTTTATGATGAGCGACTGCAAGGGCTGATACACAATGAAAATCTTGCTGTAAAACTCCAGCCGTTTGGCCTTTTGCCCCCCATCGCCGGTGGTGGAAAGCAGTTGCTCCCGCAGGTCGTCCATGGCGGGGCAATCCTGAAAGAAACAGGAGCGCATCTGCGAGGCCTTATATATGTACGAATATGCGTCGTCGCTCTCCACCGGCGCGCTTCTATATAAGATGGGGATGGCTACTATGGCCATCTTCATCGCAAAGAAAAGCGAAAACCCTGCCACGAAAACAAGCTGGCCAGCCAGTCTGGCAAGGTTCAATTCAGGAAAACGCGGCGCCATGCCTGTTATTGATATCAGCGGGTAAGAGCCGGTGAGGGGGCCATGGAGGTTTCCAAAATGTTATCAACCACCCTTGTTACGGCCATGCCGTCCAACTCGCCCACCAATGTTTTCGCCAACGCCCGGCGGTTGGGGGATAGTTCGTTGAAGTTGTCCAGCGCCCGGCTTATTCCGTGTGCCACCTCGTCAAAATCATCCGCGCGGTAGAACGCGCCGGACTCCATAATCTCGCGGTAATGGAACATGGTGTAGTTGCCGATGGAGTTGTTGACGCCCGCTGGCGCTCCTTCGTCGTATGTTACGCCCACCAGGGGCCTGTCGTTCACAAGACTGTCCAGCAATACGCTACCGCCGGTGCAAACCACCGCCGAGACATGGCGCAATAACATGGCCAGCTCGTCCATGTCGCCCAGCGTGTCGCTCTGCACGTGGACGCCGGGCATGTTTAATAGCGCCGAGAACCGCTCTTTCCACCGGATGTCTTTGGGATGGGGCCGCGCCACGGCCTGCCACTTATCCGGCCCGCCGTTGGCGTTCCGCCATTTTAAGATCCGCTCGAACAGGTTTGGCTCGTAAGGGGCGTTTATCTCCGTGTTGCCCGCCATCAGCACGCAGGGCTTTGATGGATCAAGCCCCCAGCTTTTCATTTTCGCGGCGTAATCCGCCACCGGGCGGGAGAGGGAATATTTATCCATCAGCGGCCAGCCGGTTATCCGGGCCTTTTCGCGGGATACGCCGTGATAACGCTCCAGCGAGTCCACCATTATGCCGTTCTGGACTATATAGGCGTCGTAATAAGCGGGCAGCGCCCCTTTTCCCACAAGATGGTCCCAGCTGGCCACATAATTCACCGTCCGCAGACCCATCCTTTTCGCCGTGTAAGCGAAAGGGTGGACCGTGGGGGTTTGCGAGTTGTTCACAACCAGACAATGGGCGTTATGTTTTTCGAAGAATCTGGCGATGCCGGGATGGATGAAACGCAGACCCGAAAAATACCAGGCCCGCATAAGGTCGTAAACAGCCTTCCAATGGGGCAGGGGCCCCGCCGTGTCCGGGTTGTGGAAAAGGTTCTTGTGTCCTTTCTGCCTTTTTCCCTCGTTGAAACCATGCGTCATGGCAAGCCGCATGGCCAGCGGGTAAAAGCCTATATACGGCTCCAGCCTCTGGTCAATGTACATATGCGCCTTGCGCGCCAGGCCCAGCTCCACACCCTCGAACACATCGGCAAGGGTGAAGAATTTAACGTTTGGGAACCGCCGGGCGTACTCCTCCCTTTTGGAGCTTTCATGGGCCAGCAGGCCGATGACCGGCATGGGAGACCGAGCGGCCAACTCCGCCAGGATGCCGCTTTCCATGAACACGCGGGTACACATGGATTCGGACATCATCACCACGACGCTTCCGCTTTCGCGGGTATTTGAATATGGTTCGGGCATGAACATCTTTAAAAGGATTGAACCGCTATTAGCAGGCTATATGGACTTTATAATTCGTTCCGCGATGGAGGCCGCGTCCAGCCCGCAGGCTTTCAACACTTCATCGTTCTGGCCGCAGGGGATAACGCCGTCTTCCACCCCGATGGTAACAAACTTCACGCCTTCCGCCGCGCCAAGGGCCGCCAGCTGGCTCTGGATGAACCTGCCCTGTCCGCCTTCCATATAGTGGTTGTCCAGCGTCACCACAACCTTGAATCCGGCCGTGGTTTCTTTCAGCCAATCGCCGTCCACCCGGTTGAGCCACGGCAGGTTCACGATTTTTATGGTTATGCCATCGGCTTTCAACATATCCGCCGCCTTGAAAGCTTCGGCCATCATCACCGGGCCGTAACCGATGACCACCGCAACCGCGCCTTCTTTAAGCGTCACGCCGTGGCCGCGTTCAAACTTGTAGCCTTGCGGCAGGTTGAACGGTATTTCCACCGGTATGGAAACCAGGCGCAGATAGGTGGCGCCTTTGGCGTGGTTGACGCAGTAATCCACCGCCATGCCCACTTCCGCCTCGCAACAGGGCTCTATAAGCTCCATCCCCGGGATGGCGGAGAGGGAGGCGATGTCGCGGATACATTGGTGCGAATGGCCCGGCATGCCAGGCACGGCCCCGGCCAGCGAGCCCACATACATAACCCGTGTAAGCTCCGTGGCGTTGTTGAAAATCTGCTCGTTGGGCCGGGTGGAAAGGAAACAGGCGAAGGAATGGGCCACCGGCAAAAACCCTTTCAAGGCCATGCCACCCGCCTGGGACACCATGTCCTGCTCGGCGATGCCGCACTCGATGAACCTGTCGGGATAGCTCTTCTCGAAAGCGATAAGCCCGGTGTCCAGCGCCAGATCGGCGCTTAAAACCACGAGGTTTTCATTTTTCCCGCCCTGCGCCGCTATGGCCTCCGAATAGGCCCCCACAAGCTTTTGCGGATTTTGAGGCGTGGGCCTTTCAGGTCTTTTTATTGTTGCAAGTTTTAACGGCTCCGCCCCAGCTTTTTCCAGGGCCGTGTCCACTTCCGCCAGCAATAGCGCCACGCCAGCCATATAGCTGTCCACATCCGGCGCGCCGCTGTGGAACTTGTACAGCCGGTCTTCCGCCGTGAAATTTATGGACTCCATGGGGCCGGCCCCTTTACCCTTCACCGTGTCGGCGATGAGAAGTTTCGGTTTGCCGGTAACCGCGTCCAGTTTCTTCAACGCGGAGTCCAGCGCTGTCATGTCGTGCCCGTCGCATCGTTCCACGGCCCATCCGTGGGCTTTCACCCGCGCCACAAGGTCGCCAAGGTCGGACACCTTCGACACCAGAGTGTCCGACTGGAGCTTGTTGTGGTCCACAATGGCCGTGATGCAGTCCACACCCCGGTTGACGGTGGGCTGGAGCGATTCCCAGAACTGCCCCTCCTGCAACTCCCCGTCGCCAAGAAGCACGTAATAATGGCGTTTCTCCCCTTTCAACCGGTCGGCCAGCGCCATGCCCCGGGCCTTGGATATGCCCATGCCCAAAGAGCCGGTGTTGGTTACGATGTGCGGGGTGTTTATGTCCGGATGGCCCGGCAGGCCGTTATACCGGCGCAGTTTGTTTATGTTGTCGAACGGCAACAGCCCCAGCCCGATGAAGGCCGAGTATAGACCAGGAATGTCGTGCCCCTTGGACGAAAAATACACATCGCCGCCGGGCGCGCCCATGCCCCGTTCCAGATAGAGGTATGAAACGATGTCCAGACTGCTCAAAGAGCTTCCCACATGGCCGGAGCCCGCGTGGGAGATCATGTATAGGGTGTTCAACCGGCAAACGTTGGCGAAAATGGAGGCCCTCGTCAAACCACCGGTTTTCAGGCTTCGAATCCGTTCCAGCTCGGAATATTCAGCGTAACAAAGCTCGTCCTTGGAAATCACTTTTAAACCTTCCGTGAGTCTAAAGAAATTCTAAATCCAGTCCGCCTTAACCCGGCCGTCGGCCAGCAGTTTTTCGGCCAGCTCCCAGTCGTCCTGGTTGTTTATGTCGAACCCCTCGTACCCTTCAGTGAGGAACGGGACCATGGTGGCCCCGGCGATGGTATGGTTTTCCAGCGGCGCGCGAACCCAGGCTATCTCCAGGCTGGCGTTCTGCACATACACTTCCGGCAATGCCTGATATGGCGTGCTGTGCCACGGCTGGCTTTCCGGCCCGAAGGGGATTAGAGGCAGTAACCGGTTCTGGCGTATCACCCACATCTTGCAAGGATGCTCATGGCATTTTTCCACGGCCCGCAGGCTGTCCACCCCCGGCTGGCTGGTGAAGGCGGCCCAGGCGCGTTTAATGGTGTCCGGCGAGCGGAAGGGGCTTGTGGGGCGCAAAAGGGCGAAAGCGTCGTACACCCGCCCCTGCTCCTTCAACTTGGTTAATGTGAACTCTATCCACTCGATATCCGGCGACAACGCCCCGGCCAGCGCCACGGGCCGCATGAAAGGAACTTCCGCGCCGTACTGTCTGGCTATCTCCGCCGTCTTTTCATCGTCTGTGGAGACTATCACCGATGAGAACACCCCGCTTTGAACGGCGGCGCGGATGGTGTAGGCAATGGCCGGATGGCCCCCAAGCGGGCGGATGTTTTTACCCGGTACCCGCACGGAACCGCCCCGCGCCGGGATGAGAGCGACCACCGAAGGTTTTATGCCGCTCACGCAAGCCCCGGAATGGTGTTGACGCTGATGTTCTTTAATTCCGTGTAAACGTCCAGCGCCTCGGTTCCCGGCTCCCGCAGGCCGTTACCGGAATTTTTCACACCGCCGAAAGGCATGTGCGGCTCGCTACCGTATGTGCCCGCGTTCACGTTCACCACGCCTGCCTGTACCCTGCGGGCGAACTCCAGCGCCCGGTGGACGCTGGACGTATGGATGCAGGCGGTAAGGCCGTATTCCGAATCGTTGGCCATCGCCACGGCTTCTTCGAATCCATTCACCCTGTAAAGGCAGGCGATGGGGCCGAACAGCTCCTTGCGCGAGATCTCCGCCGATGGGGCCGCCCCTTCGATAAGCGTGGGGGCCATGTAATAACCACCCGCATGCGCGCCGCCGGTAAGCCTTGTTCCGCCGGTCAATATCTTCGCCCCTCCGGCTTTCGCGTTTTCCACGGCGCTTATCATGTTGTTGAGTTGCCGCTCGTTTATCACCGGGCCCAAATCGTCATCATCGGCGGAGCCCACTTTCTGGCTTTGCGCCGCTTTCAGCAAAGCGGCCCGGAACGTGTCGTAAACCTTGTCGAACACGATCACCCGGCTGGCGGCGGCGCACCGCTGGCCCGCGTTGGAGAAGGCGGAAAGGGCCGTCCATTTCACGGCGTTTTCCATGTCCGCGTCGTCGCACACCACCATGGGGTTTTTGCCGCCCAGCTCCAGGAACACCTTGGCCAGCCGTTCCCCGGCGGTTTTGGCAATCCAGCGGCCCGTGGCGGTGGAGCCGGTGAAACTTATCAAATCCACCCCCGGATGTTCCACCAGCGGCGCTCCCGCTTCCGCCCCCAGCCCCTGGATGACGTTTAACACGCCATCAGGCAATCCCGCGTCTTTTGCGATCTGCGCGAAGGCCCAGGCGGTCATGGGGGTGTCTTCCGAAGGTTTTAAAATGGCGGCGTTGCCGCATATCAGCGCCGGGAAAACTTTCCAGGCAACGTTGGCGATGGGGGTGTTGGAGGCTATTATCAAACCCGCCACCCCCACCGGCTGGCGGATCATCATCGAAGTGCGTTCCGCCATGGCCGAGGTGGTGGTTTTGCCGTAAAACCTGCGCCCCTCGCCCGCCATGAAAAAACCCTGCTCCACGGCCCCGCCGGTTTCGCCCAGGGCGTCTTTTACGGACTTGCCGGTTTCCAGATGGACCACCTGGGCCATCTCGTGCGCCCGTTCCTGCAGGAGTATGGAAATCTTCCGCAATATGGCGCCCCGTTCCACCGGCGTGGTTTTAGCCCAGCCGGGCTGGGCCTTCCGGGCGGAGGCCACCGCCAGTTCCACATCGTCTTTCCCGGACCGGGCAACCTTGCAGAGGGTTTTCCCCGTGGCCGGATTGGGTTTTTCGAATGTGGCTCCGCTAATGGCGTTGCGCGGGTTGTTGTCTATCCAGTTCTGGACGTAATCCGTAATCAAATCGCTCATTATCAATCCACCATCACCAAAGGGTGAACCCGCCGTCCACCTGGAGGTTTTGCCCCGTAACGTAGGAAGAAGCCTCCGACGCCAGGAACACCAGCGGGCCCTTCAAATCTTCATTTACGGCCATCCGGCCCATGGGGACGCGGGAGTTGAACTTGCGTTTGAACTCCTCGTCCTGCCCGCCCAGCACGCCGCCGGGAGACAATGCGTTCACCCGCACACCGTTGGGCCCCCAATGGGTGGCGAAATATTTCGTGAGGTTGAGCACCGCCGCTTTGGACGCGCCATAAGCGGGGGGTTTTAGAAACGGCGGGTCGCCCTCGATATGGTCGTAAAGCCTCACGTCCGGCGATACGGTGGCGTAAAGCGAACCGATGTTTATGATGCTCCCCCGCCCTTCTTTGGCCATCAATCCGCCGAACACCTGGCTTACCAGGAAAACGCCATAAACGTTCACCGTGAGGGTTGGCAGGAAGAAATCTTTGGGGATATTGTCCAGCGTGAAAGCCTGCCCCGGTTTGGGCGGCTGGTCTATCCCGGCGTTGTTCACGAGGACATGGGGGACGCCGAAGGTTTTAACACATTCACCGGCCGCCGTTTCCAGCGCATCACGATCCAGAACGTCGGCCCGGCCAAGTTTTATTTTGGCGCCGTATTTTTTGGAAAGCGCCGAAAAAGCGTCCGACTCTTTCGCCGAGGGATGGTCCAGGCAATAAACGCCGGCCCCGGCGGATAGTAAAGCCTCCACCCACACGGGCCCCAGTTTTCCCAGCGCCCCGGTGACCACGGCGGTTTTCCCGGCCATATTGAACAGGCTCACCGGTTAACCCCCTCCCGCGCATGGTAAAACCAGTCGCACACTTCCCGCACGGCCCCGTGGCCGCCAACCTTGCCGGTAACGAAAAACCCGCTCAACCTGACCTCCTCCTGCGCGTCGGCCACCACAATTGGAATACCCACGGCATGGAGACAGTCCAGATCGTTTATGTCGTTGCCCACATAGGCTATCTTCGAAAGGCTTATGCCCCTGTCCGCCGCGATGGAGTTGAGTTTCACCAGCTTGTCCGCCACGCCCTGATGGCATTCAACTTTCAGTTTTCTGCCCCGGGCGCACACCACGCCGTTTTCCTCGGTGGAAAGGATGATCATGTCGAACCCGGCCTTTCGCAGGCGGGATACGCCCATGCCGTCGCTCCGGTCGCACTTGACCGCCTCGCGCCCGTCTTCGAAAACGTACACGGCGTTGTCGGTCATAACGCCGTCGAAATCGAAAACCAGGAGGCGCATTTCGCGGATAAGCGAGTCGTCCGGTTTTTTAGCGGCCATAGTTTATTCCAGCACCGCGAACATGATGTCGTCGTCGGTTTTAAGCTCGTGTTTGAGCTTTTTGCCGATGACATGTTCCATCTCGTAAGGCTGGAGGCCGTCGCCGGGGCTTTTCATGGCGATGTCTTCCCTTGTGAGCGTATGCCCCTTGGGCAGTTCTTTGGCCGCCACCAGTTTCTTGCCCATTTTCACCATGGGGGACTTTTCGCATTCATGCACCCTTTTCTGGGAGCTACCCAGGGCAACGCGCACCCGTTTCAAATCCCGCACCAGCTTGCGCAAACCCACAGGCTCCAGCGAGAAGGCGTGGTCCGTCCCCCTCATGGCGCGGTTTAGCGTGAAATGCTTCTCTATCACCCTTGCGCCCAGCAGGTACGCCACGGGCCCCATGGCGATGCCGTTGGAATGGTCCGAAAGGCCTATCACCACATCCTCGAACCGTTCGCGGTAGGTTTTTATCACGTTGAGGTCCAGATGGGCGTAATCGCACGGGTAGGACGCGGTGCATTGAAGGATGCTCAGGTTCTTGTTTATGGGCATGATGGTGTCGTAAATCCGGTGCACGTCCTCCATGGAGCATCCGCCGGTGGAGAGTATCAACGGTTTGCCGAAAGCCGCCAGGTATTTCATCAACGGCGTGGTTTTGGCGTCGCCGGAGGCGATTTTGAAACCCTGTACGCCCAGCTCGTTCAAAAGGTCGGCGCTGGCGAAATCGAAAGCGGTGGAGAGGAAATCTATCTCCAGCTCCCCGGCGAAATTGATAAGCTCCTTGAACTGGTCCTTTGAAAGCTCCAGCGCCTCGCGGTGAAGGCCGTAGGTGGGGCCGTAGGACAGCTCGTTGTCGTACGGCTTGTCGTAATAGGCTTTCGTGAAGAGGCTCCGGTTGTCCCGTTTCTGGAACTTCACCGCGTCGGCCCCGCATTCCCTGGCCACCCGGATCATCTCCTTGGCGGTCTCGAAGTTGCCCTGGTGGTTGTGCCCTATTTCCGCTATGACGTAGCAGTCGCTATCGTCATGGATGTGCCTGTCCCCTATTTTTAGCTCCCTTGCCATGTACATTCCTTCAGTTAAAACTGTTCAACTGGCCCCATAAAAAATGGGGTATTATACCACCTGGCGGCATATGGGGCCGCCATGCGTTTTTTCCGGTGGCGTTTCAGTTTGAATCCCAAATAACAGACAGATCCTTCACTTCGCTTGCGCTTCGCTCAGGATGACAATGTTATCAACGGCTTTTATATTGCCGTTCTGGGCGTAAGTGAAGAATCTCCCCTGTACTTTCAAACTGGGACACTACCTTTTTTCCACATATATTAAGGTTCGCGCCTAAAGTACCGCCATGTTTCCCGGTTTTCAAAAATATCGCATCTTCGCCCAGGCGGCCCGGCGCGCCATCCTGTCTTACAGCCGGGAAATGGCCTATTATTTCCGGGCCAAAATCACCCTGCCGGTCCATGAGGACAACAGACTGCTTCTCATAAGGAAACGCACCCACCACCTGGAGCGGTGCCTTTTCAAACCCGGGGCCTATGTCGGGAATTTCGCCGAATCTGTCCACGCCGAGCTTGTGGAACTGCTCCAAACCACCCCGGACATTCCCAAACGCCTGCTCCATTGGACAAAAAAGGTTATGGGCGAGTACGAGGGGATGAGCGGCGCCTGCGCATGTCCCATGATGCAAGAAAACGTCCATGTCCATCAACCGGCGGTGGATCCCGGGCATCTATTAAGGCTCATGCGCGCCCGGCGCACCCGCCGGTTCTGGCTGAACGAGCCTTTGACCGACGAACAACGGGCGAAGATAACCGAGGCGTCGCAACTTACTCCCTCTTCGTGCAACCGCCAGCCGTTGTCCCTCATTTTCGTGGAGGAGCCGGAGCTAAAAAAGTTCATCACGGGCGCCATCGGCGGCGGTTACCAATTCTTCAACGACGCGCCGGCCATTATCGTGGCAGTATCCGACGGGCGGGATTACCGCTATCCGGACGACAGGGTCACCCCCTACGCCGAGGCGGGGGCCGCCATCCAGAACATCTATCTTGTGTGCGAGACCATGGGGCTGGGCGCCTGCTGGGGCTCTTTCACCAGTTTCAACAACGTGGGGGACGAGGCGGAGGTCCGCCGGAGACTTGGCATCCCTGATACTCATCTCATCGTGGCGGCGCTGGCCGTGGGCCGGTCTAACCAGTTCGTATGCTCCATCCCCCGGGACGAGCCTCACGCCAGGTTCTCCATCAACCGTTTCCCGGAAGGAAAGTAGCCCATGACCAACGAGGAGATCAACTCCCGCGCCCGCGAGCTTATCGCCATCATCAAGCGGAGGTTCCTGCGGCCCGACGGGCTGATGGCCCGGGCCTATCCGCCGGGGAAACGCACCATATTCGACAATTTCGACGACGTGGTCCCCTTCTTCGCACATTTCGGCGAGCTGGATTTCCTGCTGGGCCAGGTCCACATCATCGCAAAGAACGGCGACTCCATGTTCACCCTGCTCCCCACCGGCGGCGTGATGCGCGCCCGGGAGATGGACGAATGGCTTGGCGGCCTTTACGCGGTGTACAGGGCCACCGGCGACAAGGTTTGTTACAGGCTCCTCCACGAGTCGCTGGATTTCGTCATCAACAAAATGATGGATGGGGGGTTCCTCTCCGCCGCTTATCTTATTCCCAACAAAAAGGCCGTGCGATATTACGAACCCTGGTCCGCCGGAATCCTCGAAGTCCTCTGCGAAATGAGGGGCGACTTCCCCAAGGCGTTCGAGCAGGCCCAGGCGGTTTTGCGCGGATGGGTTGGCGATGATTATTTCAAGGCCCACGGGCTGTTCCCCTACCTTATGCACGAGTCCACCCTGAAAAAGGGGCTTCAAAAACTTGTTTTCCATAAAAACAGGCCGGTAACCATTTACCAGACCGAGCCGGTGTTCGAAAAGGGGCGTGGCGCAAAAGCGCTGGCGGTGTACGCCATCGAGCGATACCGGTTCGAGACCGCCTCCTGCTGGTACAGCTTCCTGATGAAAAGCAATTCCACAGCCGCTTTCGCCCTGCTGGAGTTTTACCAGGCCACCGGGGCCGGTGAATGGCTTGCCGCCCTGGACAGCTGGATAACCTCCGCCACGGCCAACTTCGTTAAAGACGGCGACGTGTATATGGAATGGCATCCCAAATCCGGCTTGATAAAAGACCCCACCGTGACTCCGGCGTTCATTCTGGCGGACCTGATATGCGACTCCGTGGCGGCCCACAAGGATTTCGCCCGGTTCATGCCGGTGGTGAAAAGCGTACTGGACCGGCAGATGGAACGCAGGCTGGCCAACGGGCTTATCCCGTACAAGGAAGACGGCTCCCCCGCCCATATGGACAGCCAGGTGGATTTTTCCATATCGCTGAGAAGATACGCCGAGCTTTCCGGCGACGAAACGTATGCCACAGCCTCAACCACGCTGGTGGAAACCGCCATCCGGGAGTATTACACCCCCGAAGGTTACCGGACCTACACCCACGGCCCCAACAGGGACCATATTGACCCCAAATACAACGCGCTTTTCCTGAAGGGCATGATAAACCTGCTCACAAAAGGCCAGCCCATATACCCCAAACTGCGCGACATATTTAAAGACAGGTAAGGCCCGCGCGCCGTTATCCATATATTTCCGGCGAGTATTTCAAAGCTATTTTGAGCATGTCCAGCCCCCCCGCGAAAAAATGCCCCGTGCGGATCTTTGACCCGGCCACGTCCGCCCATTGTTCCAGCGGATATTCGTAGGCGATATCCTCCAGCCGTTTGCCGCCATCTTTTTTAAGGGCGATTTGCAGACGGGCCAGAAGCTCCACATCGAATATCCATCTGCTGGCGAAAGGCCCGGCCAGCGCGTTTTTTAGCCTGTCGTTGACGCGGAATATTTTTGCGCCGCACTGGGTGTCGTAAACCTTGGTGTTTATGGCGATGCTAGCCACGGTGGCGAAAACCCGGCCAAGGTAATGGCGGGTCATTTTGCGCTCTATGCGCCGCCCCATCAAACCCACCCGGGAGCCTATCACAAGCTCCGCGCCGGTCTTGACCATGGTGGCCACGAACCGGTCAATGTCCGCCAGGGGGGTGGCCAGGTCCGCGTCCCAATAGCCCACAATCTTGCAATCGCCCCGCATTGCTTCCAGCAAACCGCGCCGCACGGCCTCGGCCTTGCCGCCGTTACGCTCAAGATTTATGACTACCACGCTATCGGGCCGTTGGGAGCGGATATTCTCCAGCTCCGCCAGGGTGGCGTCGCGGCTACCGTCATTTACGAAATAAAACTTAAGATATCCGTTTTCGTCCAGCGCGCTGATGAACCCGGCGGGATTCAGCCGCGCCGCTTCGTTGTAACAGGGGACTATTATGGCCGTTCTTTCACGCATAGCGCCCACGCTGAAAGGCCCGGAAGTTTTATCCCGGACATTTTGTTTATGGCAAGGAGTATCGCGTTGTCCATTCTCATCAGGTATTCTAACGATTTGGTGACGGCGTAACCATGCTCCCAGCCTCCAACGCCGGTGATTTTAGCAGGTGGCCGGTTGAAAAGCTTCTGGAACACCACGGAAACCAGCCTGGGCAACAACAGAAGGCCGAAAAGGTAGCCGGAACGGGCCACTTTCAACCCCGCCCGGCCCGCCAGCGCTTCCAGCTCCGTCAGGCTGTATCTTCGGTGATGACGCAACATTTCGTCGTGGGATGACATCAACCCGTGAAAAGCCGGGGCGGTAAGCAGTATTTTCCCATTATCGTCCATATGGCTACCGGCGACCTTTTTCAGCAGGGCCGTATCATCCTTCTCATGCTCCACCACGTCAAGCATAAGGACAAGGTCGAACTTTTGCCCTTCGATGGCGGCGTAATCGTTCACGAACGCCGCGCCACGGGAATTGCGGTTGGCCTCGTCCATCTGCTCCGGGGTGAAATAAACGTCTATGCAGGTTAGAGATGTAGCCTGACCGCCCGCAAAAAGGCTGGCGCTTACAAACCCGTCGCCACACCCCACATCCAGCGCTTTCAGCGGAGTTGCGCCAAGGGCGTCGCGCAGAATGCCGCGAATGGCGGCCAGCCGGGCCGTCTCCCAGGGGTGGCGGCATGCGCCGGGCGCTGAACCGGCCTCTACCAGATCCATCTTATGAACCCGCTTTCAACAGCCTGTACGGCCCGTTGCGCGATATCTCGGTGAGCCCGAATCGCGCAATGTCGCCCGGAATGTTGTTTGGGAAACTTTCGTTTATGAAAAGGTGGGTGATATGGTTTTTCTGCAAATAGGCCGCGTTCTCGCCGTCGAACGGGCGCGCCCAGAACCATTTCACCTCTTGCAACCTGTCGTGGTCGCTTTGGCTGTGGAGGTTGTTGTACACGAAGTTGGACGCGAAAAACTGGTGTCCGAACAAAGCCGGGTAAAGCACGTTGCGATACTGGCGCCGGTTCTCCTCCACCGGGTAGGAGCTTTGGTTCGTGAAAATCACCGCGTCCAGCGGGGCGTTTTTGAGCGCCTCTTTCACCTGGCGGGTGTCCACCGACTCGCTGTAATAAGAAGGAGGCCGCACATATCCCAACGCGAACACGATTACGCTTGCCGACACGCACAGCGCCGTAAGGCGTTTGAGCCATGGCTGGAAGTTTCCGTATGTCTCATATATGAGCGCCGCGCCGGAGAAGGTAAGGAACGCCGCGCCCACTTTCAGCGAATGCGCGGCGAACCCGGATTTTGTGTATGTGGAGTCATAAGAGACGCCCAAAAGCTCCATATAGGCCTTGTTGAGTTGTTCCCCGGCCTTGAACACGATGATGAAAGGAAGAAGATACAGCAAAGCGAAGCTTCCGATGGCGTAAGCGTGGGGCCCCAGCAGTTTTTTGATTTCGCCTGCGCCTTTTGAATAAAGAAGCCACGCCATATAAACCGCAGGCCCGGCGAAAACGAACAGGGAGCCCATGCGGATCATGTTCGATATGAACACCGCGACCCACTTGTACACCCCTTCCATAGGCCAGCCGGGCAAGGACCAGGCCCAATCCACCATAACCGACACCAGCGAAAAGTAATCCGCTCCGTAACCGCGCCCAAGCCTCATGCCGAACCCTTCCAGGCCCAACATGCCATACATCTGCAACAGCGCCATCACGGCCAGCGCCACAAAACCGGCGAGTAGCGGTTTTATATCCTTACGCGCCGCCAGCGCCCAGCCCGCGTATAAAACATACGCCAGCGCGAACGAAATGAATCCTTGCGGCCGCACGAAGCTTACATATCCCAGTAAAGGCGCCGCAAGGAAATACCGGCGGAACATCAGCAGGCCGATAAAAGGTATCATCAGGCTGAACACATACAGCTCCGGCCCCACCATGCCGTTGGTCATGAATAGCTGGGGCTGGAAATAGGACTCGTAACCGGGAAGGCGGGATGGGTCCCGGGAGAACAACAGCCAATAGACCGCCAAACCCATATCCAGGTTGAAAAACAGGAAGAACGCCGCGAAGGCCAATACAAGGGCGCCGCTGTTCTCGGCGATCTTCTTCCCGCCCGGGCGGAGTAATACCAGTAAAAACCCGCCCAGAATAAACAACCGCGCCAATACGCTTGTTACAACGTAGTGGGATATCCCCACAGGTATGAAGAACGCCTTGGCCATTAGCGAGCTTACAAGCGAATAACCGAAATGGTAGTGGGTGTCCTTCCCGGCGAAGGAAAGGTCTTTAGGAACGCAATCGTTCATCAACGCTTCGGCGTGGGAGAGGTGCCACGGCTGGTCCACGTATAAGAAGATGTCGGGCGTGGGCGACAGGCCGTTAAAATAAAGATGCCAGAACACCGGCAGGTTCACTATGACCACCATCCCGGCCAGCAGGAAGCCTTCCCATTTCGCCCGGCCGCCGACATCGCCTGCGCTGGCTATGGGCTTGTTCCATCCCACCGCGCCGATGGCCGCGCCAAGCGCCACCGCGCCTGAAAGCCACCATGCGCCGCCCATCATGCACAATAGCTGGCGGAACACGGCAAGCAACGTGACAAAGGTTAACCCCCGCACGGCCAGGTCGGCGAATTCCGCCATGGGCCCGCGGCCGTTTTTCACGTTGGCCACGAACCACCATCCGAATACGCCAAACGCCACCCAGCAAGGGATGGCGAAGATCAATTGAAGAGTCACTTAGATGATGATTTTATAAATGGCCGGGAATGGCTGGGTTGGGCAAAGCGCACTTAACCGGATTTTTTCGCCGGTTCAAATGATTTCAACTGTTCTTTTATACCGGCCAGTTTCTTTTCGGCGTCCTGGATGGGAAGCAGGCCGGATTCCAATATACGCTGGGCCAGAAGGAGCCCCGCCAGATGGTTCCCTTTTTTGTTCATGTGGCCGTCGTAACGCCAATAGAGGTCGTTCACGGGATCCATCTTCTCTTTCGGCGTCTGGTCGGCGTATTTACGGAAGCCATCCATCAAGTCAAAATGCGGGATACCCAATGCCTGGCAGAATTTCTGGACTTTCCTGTTGGGCAATTCCACATCGCAACCGGGCCCCTTGGGGAAATAAGAGTAAACCTGCTCGTTCTCGGCGATCATTAGCGAGAATGGGATGGCTCCGGTATCATTGGCCAGTTTTTTGAACTCCTCGAACAGCCGCGCCTCCCCTTCCCACGCCTTCGTCAGCCACGGATATTGCGTGGGCGAGGCGTACCACACCGGGCAGGGAAGCCTGCGCGGCTCATTTTTAGCCGGATGGTTGTCGGGCAAGGTCCGTTTGTCCCCGGAGTCCATGAAAACGCCGGCCACTTTTTTAATGATCTTTTTGGCGGGCTCTTTGGCGATGTTGTAAACCACGGAGTTGCGTTGCATGAAACAACCCGCCCGCCTGATGGCGTAATCCACGCCGGATAACGCGGGCCGGTTGGAGCACAGCTTAATGAAGTTCTCCGTTTCGCGCTCCAGCTCCTCACGGTCGTTTTTAACTTCGTACTCGCCCGTCACTTCATCGGTCAACTGGACCAGGCGCACCCGGTACCCGTCCACCACGGTCATGAGGGGATACAGATAATCGTCCCTCACGTCATTGGGGGCGGAGGCGAGGATAATCATTTTCGGCGGGTTTGGCAGTTGGGCCAGGACCCTCCGGGCCTTTTCCAGCTCTCCCTTCGCGCCGAAACCGTCCACGGCGCATTGAAGCACCCGCATCCCCAGCGCTTTTCCGGCCACCGAGCCCAGCTTGTCCTCCAGCGGGGAATACCATTGGGCCTGGCTGTCTCCCAGGAGCAGGATGTAATCCTCCCCGCCATTGAAAGGCAGGTCGAAACAACCCAGCCCGTTAGACCATACCTCGTATTTCAAGTCCCACGTCTCGATGGTGAACGGGGGAAGGTTCGGGGTTATGTCGTAACCGGTTTCGACATCCGCATGGAAATAGTCCTTCATCTTGAGCCCGGCGTTTAACACAAGATGGCGTTTTTCGGTATGCCGCAAGGCCGCCTCGGCCACGGCCAGGCACAGCGCCACGCACACGGCGGCCACCATAAGGTCGCCCAACGCCTTTTTTAGAAAGCCCATCTACTAGAAAATGGCGTAAACGAACGGGGCCACGCTGGAATCCTCGGTGGCCAGAAGAAGCGCAAGCCATATAAGGAGCATCACCGCGAAAGTGATGACTATCACCTTCACCCGTTTTTTGATCATCCCGGCGAAGGACGTGTCCCCGCCTTTACCCTCTTTGCCGCCTGACATTTAAAAGACCTCCCTGGCAGTTAGATATTCATACAGCCCGTTGGCGATTATCCCATGCGCCTTTTCGTTTGGGTGGGCGTCGTCGGGGCTCACCCATAAAGTCTCCGGTTTCTCATTGGCGAATTTGGGCGACAGGTCCACCACCTCTTCAATGCCCGCCTCTTTGGCGGCCAGCGCCACCTTGTCGTATATGTCCTGGAACCCGTATTTGGGGCCCACGGCGTGCAGTTCCGGCAGTAGCGCCACCACCACCTTGAAACCCTCTTTCTTCGACAGGGCCGCCAGCCGCCCCATGGCTTCTTTGGTCTTTATCCAGCCTTCGCTCTTGTCGTCGTAGAGCCTGGAGTAGTAATCGCCGTAATCCTCTTTGGAGAGGTACATCCTCTCGAAAGTGTCTATCCTGCCCCACAGCCACATGGCCAGATAAGAGTACTTTATGATCAACGGCGATTTTTGCCGGGGGGTGGGCTCGGCGTCGTTAATAAAGTAGTTCAATACGACAAGGTCCGGCTTGAAGGCTTTCCCGCGCCACTCGAAGAACGATATCTCCTGGTCGGTATTGTAATTGCCCACTCCGGTGTTGATCACCTGCGGCGTTTCGGCGCGGCCGGTCTTGCTGAAATGGTCCTTTAGCGCCGCCTCCAGCCGCGTGGCGAAAAGCGAGTCTTCCTTCGCTCCCCAGCCGACTGTAAGCGAGTCGCCCAGCAACATGACCCGGTAAACCCCGGCGGGTTTTTCCACCGGATATTCGGCGCCCCGGAACCCGTGGGAGTTCGTGCGGAAATCCACCCCCATCAGCGTTTCATGCTGGTTGGGCTTGTGCTCGTGCCCCACGTTGTAGTTTTCCGAAGCCCTCTTGACGGTGGCGGCGTATTTGCTCATCTCCACCTGGTAGTCCATCTTGCGCGCGTACATGACGCGGGAGGCCATTTCCAGGAACCCGAAACAGATTACGACGCTGATGAGCACCGTTATTAGCGTGGCCATCAGATTTTTCACGATTTTATCTCCTTGCCTTTTCTTGGAAAAAACGCCCTATCTTCTTTTATTTCGGGCCGCATAGTCAACATGCGGCGCGATATAACGTGTCATGCTGAGCCAAGCCGAAGCATGACACGCATTTTTGCTGTCACCCTTCGACAAGCTCACCCTTCGACAAGCTCAGGGTGACACTTATTAAACATCGCTTAACGCCGGTTCGTTTTGCCGGGCCGCGTTCCACGCCTGGAACATCAAAACGTCCCACAGGTGGAAATGCCGGTTGCGCTCCCCCGAAAGATGCTCGGCCCACGCCGCCCGGATGGGCGCGGGGTTGAAAAAACCCTCTCGCCTAAGTCTTCCCTCGTCCAGCAAATCCTCCGCCCAGTCCCGCAGGGGGCCTTTGAGCCACACCTTTATGGGCATGGAAAACCCTTTTTTGGGCCGTTCCACCAGCTCCCGGGGCACATGTTTGTACAAAACCTTGCGAAGAAGCCATTTTCCGTGGCCGCCACGGATTTTCATGGAGGTGGGAATGGTGGCGGAAAACTCCACCAGCCTGTGGTCCAGAATTGGGCATCGCGCCTCCAGACTCACGCTCATGGTGACCCGGTCCACCTTGGCCAGCAAAGAGTCCGGCAGGCGGCTGGCCATGTCCAGATACACCATGCGCTGAACGCCGTCCGGGCATTTTGCCAGATGGTTTTCCGGCGAATACACCGTCTCCTGCTCGACAAACCCTTCCACAACCCCGGCCGGGTCGCGCCAGTGATAGTTCAGCCCGGCGTAAACCTCTTCCGGGGTTTGTAACGGCAAAAGTTTTTGAACCTCTTTAAGCTTCGCGGAGCCGCTGACAGCGCCCGCCAGCCCTGCTATTGAACTTACGGCCCTCTGGACGCCATTGGGCATCCAATCCACGCGACCGGCCCAGTCGTTAAAATACCAATTGGCCCACAAATAGCGCGGGTAACCCGTGAAAAGCTCGTCGCCGCCGTCGCCGGTGAGGCACACGGTAACGTCGCGCCGGGCCAGGCGGGAAACCAGAAACGTTGGGATAAGGGCCGTATCGGATATGGGCTCGTCTGAAAGTTCCGGCAACTGCGGAATGATTTTCAGCGCGTCTCCGGCGGTAACGTAAAGCTCCGTATGGGCCGTGCCCAGATGCCGCGCCACCGCTTTGGCCAGCTCCGCCTCGCTTTCCGGATCATCTTCGTATCCAATCGTATAAGTCCGCACAGGCCCGGCGCTTTGAGACTGCATAAGGGCCACCACCGTGGCCGAGTCCACCCCGCCTGAAAGGAACGCGCCAAGCGGCACGTCCGACACCATGCGAAGTTTAACCGCGTCTTTCAGCAAGGTTTCCAGCCGGTCCGCCGCCGATTCCTCATCACCCTCGAACTGGTTCGCCGCGCCGTTCAAAATAACATCCCCGGCGTTCCAGTAGCGTTTCGGGCTTGCGCCCGGTTTATCCGGCGACGGGTTGAACCCGGTATGGCCGCCCAGCGCGGTTTTATCCAACGATAAAACGCAAGCCGGGGGCAGTTTGAAAACGCCTTTATATATGGAATACGGCGACGGGACGTAATTGTGGCGCATAAGCAGGCCCAAGGCGTTCCGGTCTATATCCCCATCGAAGGCCGGGAACCGGCGGATCGCTTTAAGCTCCGAGGCGAATATGAAACTGCCGCCAGACCATCCGTAATAGAGCGGTTTTTTCCCCAACCTGTCGCGCCCGAGGGTGAGCTTCCGCTCTTGCCTGTCCCACAGGGCGAAGGCGAACATTCCGTTGGCAATGCGGAGGGCCTCTTCAACACCGAACAGCTCCATAGCCTCAAGGATTATTTCCGTATCCGACCGGCCCCGCCAACTCATCGGGCCGTTACGCCCCTCCACGACTTGGCGGATTTCCTGAAAGTTATAAATCTCGCCGTTGTAGGCTATTACCAATCTGCCGCTGTGGGACACCATGGGCTGATGCCCCGTGGCGGATAAATCAATTATCGAAAGCCGCCGGTGCCCCAGCGCAACACCGGCCTGAATGTCGCTCCACAACCCTTCATCGTCCGGCCCCCGGTGTTTGATTGCGCCGTTCATGGACATAACGGCGGCGTTAAGCCCGTCGCCCCTCATGCCGCCGTTCACGCTGACCACGCCCGCAAACCCGCACATATTTTTAGCTGGCCGGAACCAGCGCGCCGGAGCCAGCCAGCGCCTTCACTTCGGAAAGGGTTTTGCCTTCCGCAAGGTTTATCAGCGCATGGGCCATGATGGCCGACGCGGGCGTTTCCAGCCCCCAGGGGCGCACGAAACTTCCCACAAAATCCCGCCGGGCGGTTTTACGCCCGTCTTTACCGGCGATGGCCCCGGCCACAAGTTCCACCGCTGATTCAAATCCGCTGGCCACGTCTATGAACCCGGCGTTGAGCAGATGATGGAAATGGGAACTGCCGGTGTGCGTGTCGGCGTATTCCGGCGCGGTAACGGAAATGCACGGCCTGCTTACTATGGCCGCCTCGATAATGGCTGTGGTGTTGATGCCCATAACGCATTTGCCGTGATAGAGGGTGTGGTAGAAAATCCCTTTCGCCTCGCGGTCGTAATACGCGTCGTACCGGCTCGGATAGACCGCGACGCCGGGGATGTGGTTATCGTTCCATACCTCCGTATGCTCGGGATGGGGCCGGGCAAGGATAACCGGGCTGTTATCGCCCATTCGCGCTTTAAGGCTTTCGGCCAGCTTCCTTATGAACTCGTCCTCGCGTTTGATGATGCTTTTGGAAGAGCAAAGATAAACGATGTAATCCTTTCCCGGATCCACGCCGCTTTCCCGGCAAAACTCCTCGTAAGACAGTTTCGGCGTAAGCTCGAACCATATGTCCAGCGAGGGGGCGCCGGTGGTGAACGCCTGTTCCGGGCTCACGCCGTGGATGTTTTTCAGCTCTTCCACCTGCGGCTGGTTCCACACGAAAACGCTGTCCGGATAAACCTGGAAAAGCCCCTTGGTCGTGAGATTGTCCCAACTGGCAATGCCCACCACCGTGGGGATGTTCAACGCCTTGGCGCACTTTATGTAATCTATCTGCTCGGAATGGGGAAAGATGTACGGCGACGCCACCACCAGATCCGGTTTCTCCCGCCGGAGATAATCCATCACCCTTTTTTCCAGCGGCGCGACATTTTCAACAAAATCCATGGCGGCCCATCCGGCCTTACTAAACGCCAGTTTTCGAATGGGCGCAATGCTCAACGCCTGCCGCGCCCGGGGGGGCATTTTGGCCTCGGCCCGCTCCCGGGTATAATTGGAGGTGGCGATGGGATTTTCTTTCCGCAGATAACCGCCGTAGTTGGCCATTTCCCGTTTTGTGAAAAGCGCTTTCCGCCAGAACCCGTTCCGCCGGATGATGTCTGAATAACCGAACCTGTCCGGATATTTATCCTTCAAATCCGCCAGCGGGCGTTCCGTGAGGTTGGCCCAGGGTTTTTCAACATACTCCAAGTGGAACACCACATTATGCCCACCGGCGCATAGGCTTTCGGCCACGCGGCGGTAGTTCAGGAAATGGGCGGTGTTCTGGATGGCGAAAAGAAACTTCATTTACCGGAGATTGACTACTGAAAGGTTACCAGAGGGGGTAAATGTCGTCCGCGCCCTTTTTCTTGCGCTTTTTGGCGGACATGAAATAAGCCCCGGCGCCGATGAGAACCAGCGCCACTGCGCCTGCTACAATATATAAGGTCATTTTCCGTTCTTTATTCTCTCGTGTATCAAACCTGCCGCCCGTTCATACCCCAGGTCGGTCAGATGCACCCTGTCCACATACAACCATTCCGGGCCGGTAAACCCATCCCGCAGATCATAAAACCCCACGCCCTGTTTTGCGCAGGTTTGCTTCAAACGTTCCGCCATGAAAGGAACCACTTCCCCCAGCCTGCGCATGGGGTTGTTGTCCTTGTACATGCTGTCGAGGATGGAGATTATCTCCCGCTCTTCCCGGCTCAAGGTTTTGGAGCCTTCCACAAGGCAGGGCTGGAAAAAGTATGTTAGTTGAAACCCGAAACCCCGCGCAATGGCCGTAAGTGTCATCAAGTCCCGCTCCGCCCGTTCCATTCCAGCGGCCAGCCTTTTGGCAGGGTCTTTTTCTGTAACAGCATAGGGGCTGGGGGGTAGCCCGGTTTTTCTGGAAGGCTTGCCCAAAATGTTCCTTATGGCGTTCCTAACCCCGCCCAGCGGCTCGGCTTGCTTTCTTTCCTCGTGTTCGACTATGGGGTTCCAGTATTCGCTGAACTTGAAGAAGAATGGGATGTTCGCGTCGGCGTATGTCTCGAACAACGTGAGAAACGCCGCGTTCACGCCGGAAAACATCACCAGCTGACCTATTTTCTCCGGGGGGACGTACATAAGTAGCGATATAGCCTCTTGCAGTGTTTGATATGTGCACCCGCCAAGGTTTATCCAAGGCGTTCCCGGATCCAGCCGGTTCAGCGCGCTGGCGATGGTTTTAGAGTCGCCGGTGGCGCCCCAGCCAAAGGCCGCGCTACCGCCGAGGACAACGTTCACCTTCGGGAGGTTTGATATGTCCGCGCCGCTTATCATGGAGCCATCGCCGGTAGTGGAGCGGCGCAAGCCGTATTTGTCGGCGCTTATCACCGGCGATGTGTAATTGGGCATGGCGCGGTACATTAGATATGGGCAGGGCACGAAATGGAACTCGTCGTACTCCCTCATATGCGGGGCCAGCTTGTAGCGTTCTTTATACAATTCGCCGCCCATGTCTATCCTTTGGCTTCCTTGCGCCGGGCCAGATAACCGGACAGCCGTGGCGCCGCCTCTTCCAGCAGGAGGCCGCGCGAACCCCACGCCATTTTTGCCCATTGGCGGAGCGCCAGGCCTTTTTGCGCCAGCGGTATAAGTTTCGATGTCATCAACCTGGACAACATTGCAAAAGTGTATCGGGTGTGGCTTTTGGGGCTTGTCCAGGCGGAGCCGAGGCCGGAATCCGTAGCGGAATATTTTTCGCTCCGTTTCTTGCGGTAAACCGTTTTTTTATACAAGGATTGCGGGACCGTGTAGAAGCGAATGGCCAGCGCCGCCTCGCTCATGAACACCCTGTCCCCCCGGGCGCAGGGGGGAATGGGCCTGATGGCCACCTTTTTGAGTTCCGCCGTCCTGAATATGGCGTTCACCAGGTGATGTATATGCTCCCCGGCGACCATCTTCCTGAACACATCCTCTTTGGACAACCTTGTGATGTCGTTGGCCCCGGTAAAACTTATTTCGTTTTTCACCTCGCCGTCGTCAAACACGCGGGTGACCGAACACATGGCCGCGCCGTAATCCGGGTTGTTGTCCAGCGCGGATACCAGAGTTTCTATAAACCGCGCGTCCCACCAGTCGTCCCCGGCGGCCCAGAGAAAATACTGGCCATCAGCCTGGTCCAGCGCGAAATGGAAATTTTTCACCGCGCCCACGTTTTCTTTCTGCCTGACAGGTTTTACGCGCTTGTCTAGCGCGGCGTAATTCTGGATTATCTCCCATGTGGAATCGGTGGAGGCGTTGTCGCAGGCGATAACCTCAAAATCGGCGCATGTCTGGGACAACAGCGAATCCAGCGACCGGCGCGCCCAGCGCTCCTCGTTGTACACCGGGTAGCCGATGGATACTTTAGCCATGGCGCCTACGAAACTTTTTCCACGCCCCAGTCCAGAAGGGGCCGCACGGCGCCAAGATATGGCCCCACGTATTTGCCGCGGGTTTTCACGCCGTAAATTGGGTCCACCACGTGGATCTGCAGGAGGTTAGTCATCACGCAATGCCTGCCGGACTTGATGGAGGCCGGGTTGTACAGGTTCACCGAAAGATAATAGGTTCCGCTGTTGAGCAGGCTGGCGGGCACGCGCATGGTGGACTTGTAAACCCCGGCGCGCGCCCGGGCGGTGTTGTCTTTATCCTCCACGATATCCGAGGACCAGAAGGCCAGCGTGTCATCGTCGTGGGTGAAACTTACCGCCACGCTTACCGGGGCGCCGTCTTTTAACACTTCATACTCCACGTCCACGGTGAACGGTTCTTCTATGGGAATCTCGTGGGCCACTTCCCCGGAGGAATTCCGCGCCGAGGCCCGGAGCATCCGGGCCACGTCGTCGCCGGGCAATTCTTTCGCGGTGGTGAGATCCGCCGACGCGGGAGACTCCACCCCACCGGTGTAATAATGGGCCACCACCGAGACCGGGTCGCCATCCTTCGCCACGCTCCCCTTCTCCAGCATAACCGCCCGGGTGCATAGCGACGTGATGGCGGGCATGTTGTGGCTGACGAAGATTATGGTGCGCCCCTGACGGCTGACATCCTCCATCTTGCCGAGGGATTTGCGCTGGAACTCGTAGTCCCCCACGGCCAGAACCTCGTCCACCAGCAATATCTCCGGCTCCAGATGCGCGGCCACGGCGAAGGCAAGACGCACCTTCATGCCCGACGAATAGCGTTTTATGGGCGTGTCCAGAAACTTTTCCACGCCGGAGAAATCCACGATCTCGTCGAACTTACCCTTTATCTCCTCCCGGCTCATGCCCATGATGGAGCCGTTTAGATAAATGTTCTCCCGCCCGGTAAGCTCCGGATGGAACCCCGTGCCCACCTCCAGCAGGCTGGCCACCCTGCCCTTAATGGACACGCGCCCGGCTGTGGGCTCGGTTATCCTGCTCATCACTTTTAACAGAGTGGATTTGCCCGCGCCGTTCTTGCCGATTATGCCAACCCGTTCGCCGTCTTTTATGTCCAGACATACATCGTTAAGCGCCCAGAACTCCTCTTTGGAATGTCCGCCAGCGCGGCTGACGGCGTTCACCAGGGCGCGGGCGCCTTTGGTGATGGACTCGGCCAGGCTTTTTCGCGGGTCGCCATCCTGGTGGCCGATGACATATTTTTTAGAGAGGTTTTCCACTTTAATTACGGTTGTCATGGTTACCGCGTCAAATGATGTCCGCGAAGGCCCGTTCGGTCTTGCGGAAGAACCACATGCCCGTGGCCAGCAGGAGCGCCGCCATGAGCGCCGATATGGCCACCGACGGGATATACAGCTCCTGCCCGCCCAATATGGCCCAGCGGAACCCGTCTATCACCCCCACCATGGGGTTCAGCGAATATGCCAGCCGCCATTTTTCAGGCACCACGGAGCTGGAGAAACCCACGGGGGAAATGTAGAGCATAAGTTGCGTAAGGAAGGGCACGATGAAATTAAAGTCCCGGTATTTCACGTTTAGCGCGGCGAACCACAGCCCGCCGCCGAGCGAAACGCCCATCCCCAACAGCATGAACAGCGGGATGGACAGGATGCTCGCCGACGGGGCGTACTGGAACCATATCATCAGCCCCGCCAGGATTATCGTTGCCACCAAAAGGTCCACCACGCTGACCATAACCGCGCTGACCGGCACTATGAGCCGGGGGAAGTATATTTTGGTGATCATGGAGGACGACGACACCACCGACCCCGAGCATTTCACCAGCGAGTCGGAGAAGAACTGCCAGGGCAATGTGGCGGCGAACACCATGAGCGCGTAAGGGGCGGCGCCTTCGGAAGGCATTTTCGCCAGCCCGCCGAACACCACCGTGAACACCACCATCATGGTAATGGGCCGCAGTATGCTCCACACCGCGCCCAGCGCCGTTTGCTTGTAGCGCACGATAACGTCGCGCCAGGCCAGGAAATAGAAAAGCTCCCGGTAGGCCCACAGGTCTTTAAAATACCTGCTCCGGCCCCCCTGGGGCCCTATCACCAGGTCGAAACTGTTATCGGCCATCGGGCGTTACCGCACCCTCTTTATGAACGCGCCGGGCCAGTACGTGACCCTGTCTTTCACCGCGCCTTCATTAAAGAGGAACGGAGGCTCTTCAATCACAAAGTCCGGGTTGATTTTCACGAACTCTTTGGCGGCCTCGGTGGGGTTGTCCCACGTCCATTCCGGTTTCGAGCGGGGCGCCCCCGCCACCTGGCCCATGATGCCGTCCATGGCCACGATGTACGACCCCACGCTAACCAGCGGCGCGTAAGCTTCCAGCTCGGCGGCCACGTGGGCCTTGGTGTGGTTGGAGTCCAGCGCCACCATTACCCGCTCGCCCGGTTTTATCATGGCCTTTACCTGCCCCACCGTATCAGCCGCCACGGAACTGCCTTCTATAAGGGTGATGAGCGGTTTCATCTCGTGGGCTTCCATGGCGGCCCTGTTGTGGGGGCGTATCTCCACGTCCACCCCTATCACGCGCCCCCTGCCCATGGCGGTGAACAGGCTGGCGTAGAAAACCAGCGACCCCCCGTGGGCCACGCCGGTCTCCACCAATACGTCGGGCTTGACCGAGTAAACCGCCTCCTGGATGCGCAACATGTCTTCGGGTAGCTGGATCATGGGGCGCCCCATCCAGGTGAAGCTGTAAACGTATTTTGCGTCCCACCCGGAGCGGAGCCAGGCGCGGGAGATGGCGTTGAAAGCCTCCGGCGATCCTATCTCCAGGGATTGCCCCCCCACGCCCACCAGGCCGTTTTTCATGTCTATCGTTATCAGGTCATCCATGTTTTGGCCCCATTTTTCGAGAATACATATCCACAAGCCATTCCATTTCGTCCATAAGGCGGGCTGGCGCAAAGCCGGTTTCCGCTTTTATTTTGTCCACGTTTATCAAGGGGGCGATGAAGGTATCCGAGCCCTCCGCCACCTCACAGGCGCACCCGGTGATGGCGGAAAGTTTTTCCATGATCTCCCGGTTCGTCACGTTCACCCCTGTGGCCACGTTGTAAACCCTGCTTTTACCCTTATCCACGACGTCCAGCAGGGCTTTTGCCACGTCGTTGACGTTTATGTAGTCTTTCGCCGACTCCAGCGTTGTGCGCAAGGTCACCTTCCCCCCGGCCAGCGCGGCGCGGATCACTTCCACAAGGAAATTCCGCGATTTAAAATCCCGCCCGTACACGTTGGACAGCCTGGCCACTTTCGTCTTGCCGCTTGCGTTTAACGCCAGCGACTCCCCCATCACCTTGGAGATGTTATACAGATGGTCGCCGTTCCGCGGCTCCACCACTATTTCATCTTCCTCCATGGCCGCGCCGGTTTTCCGGCCGTATATCCGCGTGGAGGAAAGATACAGCAACGAGTCGTAGTTTGTGTTTTTCAGCACATGCGCAAGGTGCGAAACGTGCGCCTCCACCGTCTCGAAAGGTTTCTGGCGAAAATCCGCCGTGAGCCCCACACAGTAAATAACGTGGCCCAGCTCTTTGCCCTCCAGCTGGTCGTCCCGCACGGGGGCGTGGCATTCGATACCCCGGGCGATGGCCTCCGCCACCACGTGGGAGCCTACAAAACCGGAACCGCCCAGAACCGTAATCATGGCTATTCGCGCCTCCCCATAAGCTGTACCGGGTTACCGCCGTAAACGCCATACTCCTCCAGCTCGCCGCGAACCAGCGACAGCGCCCCCACCACCGCGCCACGGCGTATTATGGCCCCGTCCAGGATAACCGCCCCGGCGCCTATCCACACGTCGTCCTCTATCACCACGCCGCCTTTGCCGGGCATGAACCTTTGCTCGATTATCTTTTTTTCGCGGGCGCGGTACTCATGGTTCACGGCGGCGATGGTGACGTTGGCGGCGATAAGCACGTTCTGGCCGATTTTAACCCCGTTACCGGAATAAATCACCGTTCCGGAGTTTATATAACTGTTCCCGCCTATCTCCACGGCGCCGGTCCCGCCTACCGGTTTAATCTTCACGAAAGCGTCTATCACCACCCCATCCCCGATGCGGATGAGGGAGCCGCGAGCCGAGTCCTCTATGTCCGCCAGGGGGGATATTTTCGCCGTGGCCGAGATTTCCAGCATCGCCTAATGCGCCGCCTCTTTTAATAACGGCCATGCGCCGTCTTTGGCGGAAATTATCCGCTGAACCGCCACGGGCCATTGTATGTCCACATCCGGGTCGTCCCACCGGAAACCCGCCGAATGCTCCGGCGCGTAAAACTGCGCCATCTGGTAGGTGACCACCGAATTGTCCGCGAGGGTCTGGAACCCGTGGGCGAACCCGGCGGGGATATACAGGCTGTGGCCGTTCTCCGCCGAAAGCCCGAACGCCCGCCACTGGCCGAAGGTGGGCGAATCCATCCGCACATCCACCGCCACGTCGTATATGGCTCCGCTGGCGCATGCCACCAGCTTGTCTTCCCCATGGGGCGCCCGTTGATAATGCATCCCCCGCAACGTGCCAGCGGATTTGTTATACGATACGCTTCTTTGCGCCACCGCAGGATTCAGCCCCATTTTCGAAAACTCCCGGGCGCAAAATACCCGGGCGAAATGGCCCCGCCCGTCTTCAATCAACTCGGGCTCTATAAGATAAAGCCCGCCCAAGCCGGTTTCTTTAAATATCACTTCAGGCCTTCAGGATAATCCCCTGCCCCGTGGGGAGGCACAAAACCGAAGTACCCACAGACCGGGCGAACTGGTCGTGCGCCTCTTTCTGCGCCTGGTGGCCCGGCCAGCCGTAATCGTCCAGCACCACGATTCCGCCTGACGCAAGCTTTGGCCAGAAATGTTCCAACGCGGCCACTTCCGGCTCCACGCAGTTCATGTCTATGGAAAGGTACGCCACCCGGTCCGTGGCGGCCTGCGGCAGGGTGGCGGGCACGGCCCCGCGGATTATAACGGCGTTGGGTATCCTGCCCAGCGTGTCTTTCACGAACTCGTAACAGTCCGGGTATTTCCGTTCGCTTACGCGCATGAGCTTCTTCTCGTCGTCGCGAAGGGTCTCTTCGGCGAACCCTTTGAAAGTGTCCAGCAGGAAAAAGCGGCGGTCGCCCATGGAGGCGAAATCCAGATGGGTCATGACCGCCATGGAGTAGATGCCGGTGTTAACGCCGCATTCCACGAAATCGCCGGGCAGACGCGCTGAATGAGCCGCCGCCCATAGCACGACGTGAACCTGCCACTTGATGACCTCGCCCCATTCGGGATGGTTGGCGGGGGCCTGTTTTCTGGCCGCCTCGAAGGCTTTCACAAAGGCGGGGTCGCCCACGAAATCGCTGTTCTTGTCGGTGATGAGCCCCGCCAGGTTGTAGGTGGGTTTTGTGTATTTGGACAATAACGCCTCGAACATGGCCCGCCCGGCCTTGTCCATCCCGCGCCGGATCCCGCTAACCAATCCCAGCCCCATGGCTTACTCCCACACCTTTACTTCGGGGATGGGGGTGACGAACTTGCCCCCCCACTCGCGGATAAAACCCATCTGCCGCATGATCTCATCCCTTATGTTCCAGGGCAGGATGAGCACATAATCCGGCCGGGCCTCGCCGATGGCCCTGGGATTGTGGATGGGAATCCGCGTGCCGGGCAGATACATCCCCTGCTTGTGGGGGCTCTTGTCCACGGTGAACTCCATCAGGTCGCGCCGCACGCCGCAATAGTTGAGCAGGGTGTTCCCCTTGGCGGGGGCGCCGTATCCGGCCACCTTTTTCCCATCGCGTTTCGCCTTGATCAAAAACTCCAGCAGGCCCAGCCTCACCCGCTCGGGCTTTTGCGTGTAAGCGAGGTATGTGGCCAGCTCCGTCAACCCCGCGGCCCGTTCCTTCTCCATCAGCGCTGTGACGGTGGTGGAAGTCGCCTTGCTGTCATCTTCATAATGCGTGGCGTATATCCGCAACGAGCCGCCGTGGGTGGGGATCTCCTCCACGTCGAATATTTTCAGGCCGTGCTTTTCGAAAACGCGGCTTACGGCGCCGAACGAGAAATACGAAAAATGCTCATGATAGATGGTGTCGAACTGGTTGCCCTCCATGAGGCGCAGAAGATGGGGGAACTCCATGGTGATGACGCCGCGCGCGTTGAGGGCTTTTTTCATGCCGCCCACGAAATCGTTGAGGTCCGGCACGTGGGCCAGGACGTTGTTGCCTATCAGAAGGTCGGCCCGTTTGCCGGAAGCGGCCAGCCCCTCGGCGGTCTTCACGCCGAAGAAGGCCACCAGCGTGTCTATCCCTTTTTCGATGGCCGCGCGGGCCACGTTGGCGGCGGGCTCCACCCCCATGCAGGGCACCCCCTGCTCCTTGAAATACTGGAGCAGGTATCCGTCGTTGGAGGCCAGCTCCATAACAAGGTTATTACCGCCCAGGCCGAACCGCTCCACAACCATGCGGGCGTATTTCTGGCAATGGGCCAGCCATGTGTCCGAGAATGACGAGAAATACGCGTACTCGTCGGAGAAAATGTCCCGCGGGCTCTCGAACTGCTCCAGCTGTACCAGCAGGCATTTCCCGCATACCAGCGCTTTTAGCGGGTAGAAAGGCTCCATACGGTTCAGGTCCGACTCTTTCAGGAACGAGTTGGAAACCGGGGTGGACCCCAAATCCGTGAACACGGCATCCAGCGGGGCGGCGCAGAACCTGCAAACCGCGCCGGTCACCGGCCACCCCCCAGGCTTTCGTAAGCCTCTATCTGCCTTAGCGTAAATTCCATCATGTTACAGCCTTGATAATATTTTTTGTACCATTCCACGGCCCACTGGACGGCCCCCTCGGCGCCCAGCCGCCCGCGCCAGCCAAGCATTGAGCGGGCCAGGGCGCTGTCCAGCTTCAGCAGGCCGGCCTCGGGCGGATCGTCCCCACCGGCATGTTCCCACCGCGCCCCGCCGCCCCAAAGGGCCGCCATCCTGTCCGCCATCCATTCAACGGGGCGGGCTTCGCCGTCCGCCGGGCCGAAATTGAAACCCCGGGCGAATTCGCCCCCGTCGTTTACCAGCCGCTCCATGAGCAGGATGTAGCCGCTCAAAGGCTCCAGCACGTGTTGCCAGGGGCGCAGGGCTTTCGGGTTGCGGATAACCACGGGCCTGTTCTCGCTGAAAGCCCGGGCCATGTCTGGCGCCAGCCTGTCCTCGGCCCAGTCGCCGCCACCGATCACGTTCCCCGCCCGCCCGCTGGCCACAACGGGCCCGTTTGCGAAAAACGAGGCGCGATACGAGGCGGTTACCAGCTCCTGACAGGCTTTGGAGGCCGAATACGGGTCTTTGCCGCCCAGGGGGTCGGTCTCCCGGTATCCGTAAACCCATTCCCGGTTCTCGTAACATTTGTCGCTGGTGACCACCAGCAATGCGCGGATTCCCGGAGTGGCGCGGACGGACTCGAAAACGGCCACCGCGCCCATCACGTTCACGTCGAAAGTCTCCTCCGGCTCTTTATAAGAGCGGCGCACTATGGGCTGGGACGCCATGTGGATCACGATTTCCGGCGTAGCCATGGCCATGGCGTTTTGCAGTTTATCGCTGTCGCGGATGTCGCCGATAAAGCTTTTTACACGGCTCTCCAGCCCCACCGCCTTAAAAAAGCATGGCTCCGTGGGGGCCTCCAGCGAGTAGCCGGTCACCTGCGCCCCCATGTTGGAAAGCCACAGCGCGAGCCACCCGCCTTTAAAGCCGGTGTGGCCGGTAATAAATACCTTACGGCCCCGCCAGAACGCTTTGTTTATTTCCATATTTTCCAGGGCGCTTTTCCGCCGTTCCATAACTCTTCAAGGTGGTTTTTGTCGCGCAGGGTGTCCATGGCGCTCCAGAAGCCGCGGTGTTTGTAGGCTATCAGCGACCCCTCGCCGGCCAGCTGTTCCATGGGGCCGCGCTCCCAGTGGGTGGCGTCGCCATCAACCATGTCAATCACCTTTGGCGACAGCACGAAGAACCCGCCGTTTATCCAGCCGCCGTCCTCCTCCGCCTTTTCGCGGAAATCTGCCACGCTCTCCCCGTCCAGCTTCATCACTCCATAACGGCCCGGGGGCTGGATTGCCGTTACCGTGGCGGGTTTCCCATGCTTCTTATGGAAACCCACAAGTCCGGTTATATCCACGTCGCTAACGCCATCGCCGTAGGTGAAACAGAAATCCCCGTCCCCCAGGTAATCGCGCACGCGTTTGAGCCTGCCGCCGGTCATTGTGTTCTCGCCGGTGTCCACCAGGGTTATTTTCCACGGCTCGGCGTAGTTCTGGTGGTAGGAGATGTCGTTGGTGGCCATGTCTATGGTGAGGTCGGAGGTATGGATGTAATAGTTGGCGAAATATTCCTTTATCATATACCCCTTGTAGCCGAGGCAGATGACGAATTCGGTGATTCCGTGGGCGGTAAAAATTTTCATAATATGCCACAGGATGGGCTTGCCGCCTATCTCCACCATGGGCTTGGGCTTAAGATGCGTCTCCTCGGATATGCGGGTGCCCATGCCCCCGGCCAGTATTACCGCTTTCACCTTGCGCTCCTTTTCACCGTATTTTCACACGCTCAGATGGTTGCTAAGATGGATGAGCCTGGGGTCGTCCACGGCGCCCCCGGTTTTCTTCCACCACTCAAGGAACTTCGCGTCGCACACCAGCACCTTGTCGAACTCCAGCTCTTTTAGTTTTTCGAAATGGTAGAAGAAATGCT
Source organism: Nitrospinota bacterium (assembly GCA_016208975.1). Taxonomy (NCBI): domain Bacteria; kingdom Pseudomonadati; phylum Nitrospinota; species Nitrospinota bacterium. The sequence goes on along the minus strand of JACQXA010000002.1, from coordinate 739 downwards.
CGCCGGTGTCTTTTTCGATGTCCGCCAGCAGGGCGGTGAGGACCAGCTCGTCCCCCATGGCGTAGATGTTCAGCGCCGCGATGTCGGAAAGGTCGTTCTCCCCGGCGATGACAAGCCGTTTCCAGCCGTTTTTCACGCAGGTCTGCACCGTTTCTTTCAGCAGGGCCTGGGCGGCGCGGTAGTTCTGGAAGGTGATGGAGAAATATTTCAGCGTAAGCTGGCTTTTCTCTAAAAACCCTTCCGGCGTAAGGTAATAAAGCCAGCGTTTTGGGCTAACCTGCCGCGCTTTCACCCAGCCCTTGTTTATCACCTTGCGCATGTAGGAGTGCACCAGCCCCGCCGCAAGGCCGGTTTTCGCGGTTATCTTGCGCTGGGAGATCTCCTGGCCGTTTTCTATCATGCCCAGGATCTGGATGGCCACCAGGTCGTCGGCCACCTCTTTGTAATGGGCGTGGAGCGACTTTTTGTCGTCCTTGTCCATCGTGTTGTCAAAAGCCATGTTTTGCGTAAACCTCTTGTCTTTAGGGGGAGCAGGGGGAAAGTTGTGGTGGTGAAGAGCGGTGGCTATAACTACCAATTAGAGTAGTATTAGGGATCTAAACGGCCTGTTGCCCAAACCGTTTCCCGCAATGTCACCCCGGCCAAGCGAAGCGCGAGCCGGGGCCGCGACCTTATATGTATTTGAAAAGAGGCCCTGATCCCGGGTCTCCGCTTGCGCTACGCCCGGGACGACATCGCT